>JAYTIB010000752.1:0-8709 GCA_043732205.1 Schlesneria sp.
TGATCGAAGTCGTCGACCAGCCAACCGAGTTGTCCCGCTGGAGATTGTTACCACTGGACCCGCTGCCAAACTTCTGCGCGGCGATCATGTTCGCCGCGCAGAGGAATGAAGCGGTCATGTTGC
Source organism: Schlesneria sp. (assembly GCA_043732205.1). Lineage (GTDB taxonomy): Bacteria > Planctomycetota > Planctomycetia > Planctomycetales > Planctomycetaceae > Schlesneria. Next base: position 124 of record JAYTIB010000752.1, read on the forward strand.
GACAGTGGTCGGTGGACATGGGGTCGTTTACAGCCTGTTGAAAAAGGGACGTAGGGTGGGACCAGCGGCGCTTCGCCGCGCCGGCCCACCATGAAACCCAGGGAGAGAAGATGGTGGGCCGGCGCTCGAAGCGAGCTTGTCCCACCCTACAAGCGATTTTCAACAGGCGGTTATCCCAAGCTCATCGTGACGGTCTTGAGTTCCGTGTAGTTGGCCAGGCCCGCGGCTCCCAGTTCGCGGCCACTGCCGCTCATCTTGAAGCCACCGAATGGAGCCGCCGCGTCGAAGACGTCGTAGCAGTTCACCCAGACGGTGCCCGCCCGGACGCTGGCCGCGAAGCGGTGGGCCTTCTGCACGTCCTTCGTCCAGACGGCCGCCGCCAATCCGTAGCAGGTGTTGTTCGCCCGCTCGATGATCTCATCCACATTCTTGAACGGCAGGATGCTCATCACCGGTCCGAAGATCTCGTCCCTGGCGATCGACATGTCATCGGTGACGTTGCCGAACACGGTCGGCTCGATGAAGTAGCCCTTGTTGCCGATGCGGCTGCCGCCGGTCAGACAGTTCGCCCCTTCCGACTTCCCCTTGTCGATGTAGCTCAGAATCTTGTGGAACTGGTCGGCGTCGACCTGCGGTCCCTGCGTCGTGTTCGGATCGAAAGGATCGCCGATCTGCCGGGTCTTGGCGCGGGCGACGACCATTTCGACAAACTTGTCGTGGATCGATTGCTCGACAAACAACCGCGAACCGGCGCAGCAGCATTGGCCCTGGTTGAAGAACAGCCCGAACTCGGCCCCGGCCACGGCGGCGTCCAAGTCGGCGTCGGCGAAGACGACGTTGGGACTCTTGCCGCCCAGTTCGAATGACAGTCGCTTCAACGTGGTGGACGCATCGACCATGATCTTCTGAGCGGTCTCGTAGTGTCCCGTGAAGGCGATCTTGTCGACGCCCGGATGTTTCACGAGCGCGGCACCCGTCGCCCCGTAACCGGGAACGACATTGATCACGCCGTCAGGGAACCCGGCCTCTTGCGCCAGTTCCGCCAGCCGCAGGCAGGTGAGCGGCGTCTGTTCGGCCGGCTTCATCACGATCGTGCATCCCGCAGCCAGAGCCGGCCCCCACTTCCACGCCGCCATCAGGATTGGAAAGTTCCACGGAATGATCTGACCGACAACCCCGACCGGCTCGCGACGGGTGTAGCAGAAGTAGTTGCCGCGGATCGGAATCGTGTCGCCGGTCAGCTTGTCGGCCCATCCGGCGTAGTACCGCAGACAGTCGATCGCCAGCGGCAGATCCGCGGCCCGCGCATCGCTGATCGGCTTGCCGTTGTCGAGCGTTTCGAGTCCCGCCAGTTCTTCCAGATTGGCTTCCATCAGATCAGCCAGCTTGTTCATCAGGCGGCCGCGGTCGCGCGCATCCATCCGGGACCACGGCCCGGAATCAAACGCGGCACGCGCGGCCTTCACCGCGGCATCGACATCGGCCGAATCCCCTTCGGCCACTTGCGCGAGAACTTGCTCGTTGACCGGATTGATGGTCGGGAACCGCTTGCCACTGCGGGACTCGACCCACTTGCCTCCGATCAGCATGTTGGTTTGACGGATCTTCGGGGGAGCGACGGTTGCGGCTGCCATGATGGATCTCCTGAACGCAAGGTGAGGGGCCGAGAGCAATCTGACAACAGCGTACCCGACGAAGAGTTCGCAGGACAGGTTTCCCACCGGTCTGTGATTGGCAACCCATTGACCGGGCCGTGGCGATGAGCGATGCCCCGAAAGCGAATGCCTTCCCAACAGGCCGCCACGCCGTGTGCGATCACCACGTTCATCATTTTCATCGACACCTGCGCGGGCGGGGCCGATCCCGCATCTCAAACCAGTCGCGGCGCGCTCTTCAGTGTCTGGTAGACGACGCAGTACCGCTCGGTGAGTTCAATCAGCTTGGCGAGCTTTTCGGGGGGAGCATCCGCATCCAGATCGAACTTCAGCCGGATCGCTTGGAACCCGATCGGGACGTCGCGGCTGACTCCCAGCGTGCCGCGGAAATCGACGTCGCCTTCGGCCGTGATCGAACCGGACCGGACGGCGATTTCCATCGCGGTCGCCACCGCCCCCAGCGTGACACCCGCGCAGCCCACGAGCGCGTGCAACAGCATCTCGGCGGAACACGCTCCGCTGCCATCGCCACCGGTCAACGGATGCAGTCCCGCGCACGAGGGATTCGGATGCAGATCGAGCTGGCAGGTGATGTCATTCACATTCAGTTGGCCGACGGCCCGCAACGTCACCAGCGCGGACGCCGGGTCGTCCCGGTACTGGTTCTTGAACGGGGTCTGCTTCGCGCGAAGTTCGCTGGAGTTCATGATGGTCCGTAGTTCAAACAGAGACGGCAAACGATTCCATGCGCGACCACAATACACTGCGATCGCCGACAACTGAACGCCGCACAGAGTCCCCCCTAAACCGACAGCGCTAAACTGGCCATTGTGCGACTGAAGGCGGACGAGCATTCGTCAGCCCGGAGGGCGGCAGATGGTAGCCCACGGCGTTAGCCGTGGGGAGAGTGCGGCACGCGCGATCAGCCCGGAGGGCGGCACCTCGAAGGACTTGGAAGGGTCATCGAAGTATCGCCCTCCGGGCTCAGGGAAAATCCGCACAACTCAACCCACGGCTTGCGCCGTGGGCTACCATCCGCCGCCCTCCGGGCTGAAAAGACAATCACTTCCGCTGTCAGGTTGGCGCTGTAGGTCTCATGCCGTACGCCAATCTGATGAAGGTTCAGTGACTCCGCTAATTGGCAACGCCCTGCTCTGCCCGGCAGAACGTGATCGGGCTAGAATCGGCGGGCATGAGCACCCCTTCCGCGAGTCCCTCCGCCAAGCCCCATCGGGGGACTGCCCCGCGCACCGACCGGCAGCACTTTGCGGTGTTGTGGGAGTGGTGCCTGCGGCGCGAGGCGCTGCGGATCGCGCCGCAACTTGCTCTCACGCTGCCGCTCGTCCTGCTGGAACTGTTGTGGTGGTTGGCTTGGCCGCAGCGTTGGCATGCGAACCAGGGTGCCGACTTGCTGATGGTGCTTGTTGTCATCGCCTCGATGATGATCGTCGGTGGCGGTGCCGTCCATGCCTCGCAAGCGTTTTGCTGGGAGGTCTCGCCAGAGTTGCGTGAGCTGGTGCGGTTGACGGGGATCGGCCCGATCACGCTCCTCTGCTGCAAGTCGCTGGCCCGCTGGTCGACCATCGGCTGTTCGGTCCTGTTGCTTGCGCCTCCGGTGTACTTTGCGATCACGCTCGGCGGCGTCACCACGGCACATCTTGGCGCGTGCGGCGCGGTCCTGCTGATGCTGGCGGCGCTCACGGCGGGAATCGCTCTGGTCGCCGGTGTGTCGGCCACCGAATCGCAGAACGCGTCCACGACAGCCATCATGGCGACGTTCCTTTTGCTGCTGCTGTACCACGTGATGTTCTGGTTGACCGCAGCCGTTGTCTATCTGGGATATCAGAAAGCCAGCGGTGAAGATTGGGGTCCGATTCCTTTCGATTCCTGGTGGCGGATTCCGTACGACTTCGCCTGGCAATCGGCACCGCTCAACGTGTTGGTGCGCGCGTGCCGTTCGCCGGACACCTTCTCGCCGCTGTCTCCGTCGTACTGGATCCATTTCCTCACGGCGCTGTTCGGATTCCGCATGGCCTCGGTGGTGATGATCAACCGGTTCCGCTCGATCCGCGGTCCGACAGAGGCGGACTTGGAATCGACCCGACCCGCCACCAAGTCCGTCGGCAGCGGACGACCGCGATGCACGGATGCTCCACACTTCTGGAAGGACACGCAGATTCTGGCCGGTGGTTACCGGTCGCAACGTTTCTTGGGACTGGCCTACGGGATGATCGCCGTTGCCGTGCTGTTCATCGGGGTGGCGGCACCGGACCATGAGGCCGAATTCTCGTTGAGTTTGGCAATCATTGCGGAATGCCTCTGGCCGATCATCTTCGCCGTCCATTTGGATGGATTCATCGCCATCGAGTTCCGCGAGCAAACGTGGCAGAGCTTGATGCTGCTTCCGATCGACCGGCGGATGTTGCTCTGGGCCAAGGTGCGGGCGGTGGCGTGGCAACAGCGGGCCATCCTGTTACCGGTTGGCCTGGCGGTGGCGTTCGGCTTGCCGCGCGCTCCGGGTGCCGTGGTCATGACCGGCGTGATCGCGACGCTCGCCGGCGCGGTCATGTGCCAGGTTTCGGCGGTCCATTACCTGACGCCCCGATACTGGTGGGCCGGCCCGGTTCAGACGGGAGTGATTCTAGGTCTGATCGTGACGTGCCTGTTGCTCTGGCTCACGTTCAACCCCTGGAGCAGCTTCTTCATGACAGTCACGCTCATGGTTGTCACCGTGGTGGCGGTTCAGAGTTACCTCGAAACCAAGCTGGAATCGTGGACGGAGGAGGCTGCGGAGACATGATGTCAGGCGGGTTGTAGACTGCGCTGGCGTTTCGAAGTGTCGGGCACAGGCTCGACATTGTCTTCGCGAATCGTCGCGTCATTGATCCGGGCCGGGGCCAACACCTTCATGTCGAACGAGCATTCGTCACTCCGTCAGAATCAGACCGCGTGGAACCGACTGTCCGACGGCAGTCAGTTCGCCAAGGCCGCCTCGGATGAGGAATGCCGCGACCCCTTGAAGGCGCTCGACGGCCGTGGCTGGCTCCCCGCCAGCGTGGCCGGCTTGGACGTCCTCTGTCTCGCATCGGGTGGCGGTTGGCAGTCGATCCTGTATGCGACCGCCGGCGCGCGTGTGACCGTGCTGGACCTGAGCCCCGGAATGCTGGAACTGGACGAGCGCGAGGCCGCGCGGCGCGGACTGTCCGTGACCACCGTCCAGGGTTCGATGGATGATCTCGCGATGCTGCGCGACGAAAGCTTCGACATCGTGCATCAACCGGTCAGCACCTGCTACGTCCCGAGCATCGTCAAGGTGTACGAAGAGATCGCCCGAGTGCTGCGCGACGGCGGCCTGTACATCAGCCAGCACAAGCAGCCGACGAGCACTCAGATCACCCAGCGCACCGAGCGGAACCAATTCGTGGTCGGGATTGAATACTTCCACGAGGGACCGCTGCCGAAGGTGGACGACACGTCGTACCGTGAAGCGGGTGCCGTGGAGTACCTGCACCGCTGGGACGAATTGGTCGGCGGCCTGTGCCGCGCCGGCTTCGTGCTGGAGGATCTGCGCGAGCCGCGCCGCGCCGACTACAAGGCCCCCGTCGAACACTTCGGCTACCGCGGCCGGTTCATCCCGCCGTACGTGCGACTGAAAGCCCGCCGCGTCCCGCGCCAACGATTGGCGGAAACTGGCTCGAAACTCTGGCTGCCATAACCCAGATGATTCACCACGAAATACCCAGCGCAGCTTCACTTCGTTCAGCCGCAACCAAACGAGACAGGAACATTTTGGACAGGAAGATGAAACGCGAAGCGTTCTGCAACCCCATCTTCTTGTCCCAAATCTTCCTGTCTCAGCCTTCTGGCAGTCTTTGGTGACGGGAATGGGACGTGAGTCGACAATTTGGGGCATTGCGCCTTCACTGTCTGGAAATCTGCGCGCCCCGCGCAGAAACAAATCGTTAGTAGTACGAAACACACGAAAGGAACACGGTGAGACAGGTTGCGTGACGTGCCAGTGCGTGCGTGAAACGACACCGTGTTTCTGATGACATTCGACTCAACCTTCTGACTTTCGTGTCTTTCGAGTATTTCGTGGTTCAAGTCATGAATCATCCAGGATAAGTGGCCGGAATTGAGATGGCCGAATACAAACGCCCGCGAAGGAATCTCCTTCGCGGGCGTTTCATTCATCGGGATCGAGAGTCGGCGATCCGCTCACCGACAGAGGGCAATCAGTTCACCGACACTTGGATCCAGCCATCCAGCAGCTTGATCGCGGAGATGTTGGTCACCACCGTGTTCTTCGGGCCTTTCAGCTCGACCTTGCCGTCGACTTCACGGTCCGGCAGTGCCGACTGGATCTTCTTGCGGACGACGCCGTTGATCGCGATGCCGCCCCCTTCTCCACCGGCCGCGACAACTCGGACCGCGCCGCGGGTGATGAAGAGTTTCTTGGCTTTCACTTCGAACGTGATTGGCACCGTGATTTCGCGGGTGGGGATGTCGTCCTTCCCCTCCTGCTTGAATCCCGCCCGCAGGACGAGCACCAATTCGCCGTTTTCAAAGCGAACCCGGATCGGATCGGCGGCGGCGAACACGATCGTGCTGGGCCCCTTGTCTTCGTCCTCGCCGTCCGCAGCCACAGCCGGCTTGGGAGGCGCCTCCAGCTTGACGGCCCGGTTCAGCGCCTTGCTGAAGAAGGCTTCGAGCTTCTCTCGCAACTGCGGCTCGGTCACCGTCTGGCCGGCGAGTTCCATGCGATCGATCGCGTTGTTGACCGCGGTTTCGTGCATCAGCAATGTGGCGCCCCGATCACCCACGACCGGAGTCGATGGCAGATCGGCACCCAATTCGGTGGCGGTCATCAGCCGGGAATTCAGCCGCAGGGTCGTATCGGTCGTCTGGTAGACGAATGCGTCCGGATACAAGCCCGTCGCCTTCAACCCGGAAAAGACGTCCTTCTCCAGCTTCGGACCGGCTTCCGCAAAGTTCTTGTCGGCTTCGGCATTGAACTTGGGCAGGACATTGGTGCGAACCCGGTCGGCGGCAATCGCCTCGGCCGTGCCACGCCGCTTTTCCACTTCCTCTGATGCGATCCTTTGAACCATGCCCGCGAACAATCCGCCGCCCCCATTGACGTTGATTCCGGTTGTCGTGTTGTGCGGGTTCACGCTGATGGTGGCGGGTGACGTCACAAATTTCAGGCCGTCGAAGTTCACTTCTTTCTTCGCCACGAACGTGTGATTGCCCTGCGTGTACACGGTCGCTTCACTCGTCACTCCGACAGTGCTCGATTGGATGTTGCCGTTGACGGTCAGATCGAACTTCATGGTTCGGCCACTCGGACGCAGGTCGACCGACACCTTCGTCGCGGTGGTCTGATTGCCGGTGACGTTGGCTCCCAGGACATTGTCCACAACGGGCCCCTTTTCGGTCCGCGCTTCGGACAGCAGCCGGTTCAGAAACTCTTCACTGGCGACAACCCGCACGTTGTAGTTGAAGAAGTGTGTTTGCAGCACGGCACCCAGCCGATCGCCGCCATCGGCGGCCACTTTGCAAATCGCGGTGTACGCGGCCCGCGTCTTGGCGGCATCTTCAGTCGACCGCGACGCAGCAAAGCTGTCCGCGGAATCGAGCAGCGCCTTGAGTTGGGCTCGCAGTTCCGCTTCGTTCGGTGCGGGAGGTTGCCAGGCCACCGCAGTCAGATACTGGTCGAGAGATTCCTCATACCGCATAAACGCCGGGCGGCCGAGAAACGCCTTCTGCTTCGCGTCGGACATCCCCGCGCGGCCCGCGATCCGTTCCTTCGCGTCGCGGACGGCGGTGATCGCCGCTTCACTGCCCGGTCCGGCGGCCAGCACTTTCTGAACGGCGTCAGCCCTCACGTACGGAATCCACAACTGACCGTTTGGAATGCCGGCCAGATACGTTTTCAATTCGCCGACCACAGCCGTCACACCCTTGGCTTGCTCAGCCAGCTTGATGGCGCGAACCGTCTTGGGGTCTGTTTCGAGCGTGTCGAGCGTGGCTTCCGCCAAGTCGATTCGCTGGGCCAACCGCGCGTGAATCAGCGTCAGCGGCGCGAGCAACGACTTGTAGCGGGGATCATCAATCGCCCGCTGCATCACGTCGAGCTTGGCCTTGAGCACCTTCAAAGCGGTGCGTTGTCCGGCAGCGTCGGCGGCTTCCAGTTTCGCGTAGAAATCGGCGACAGACTCCGCCGCCCCCTTGGACCACTCGGCCCAATTCCCATCCAGCTTCGCGAACTCTTCCGCGCCCAGCTCCGGAGGTGCGTCACTTGGAAAGATCCCCCGCAGGCCGAGGTTGATCTTCGCCGTTTCATCAACGGCCCAAGTGAGTGTCGCCACACAGGCGACAACGCCCAGGGTCGCAAACCCGCGGGCCAGATTGTTTCGACGCCAGAAACTCCGACGCGGTGTGGTCGCGCCGACCTTGGATGGCTCATTCATGTTGACTTCACTCCGTTGAAAAATCTGGTCCGTCGATAGCGACGCGGAAATCGGGTCGGTGCGCTCAGAGCGGCGAATCAGGGACATCCATGCCACTTACCGTCTCTGTCGTTATCGTCCACCAACCGTGGCCAAGCGCAACTCGACGCGACGGGACCATTCCAGTCCCCCGGCGAATTGTCAGCCCCCCTGCATTGTCGGATGAATCGATCAAGTCGACGCAATCCGCAAGGTCCACCACGCGGACGCAGTCTACTTGGCCCGGCGCGTTGATTCAATCACGTCGTGCTGATGTGTCGGGGAGGGAAGAGAGAAGGTAGAAGAGAGAAGTGAGAAGTGAGAAAACAGGAGGCCACGCAGATCCAAGTTCACCCTTCACCCTTCACCCTTCACCCTTCACCCTTCACCCTTCACCCTTCACCCTTCACCCTTCACCCTTCACCCTTCACCCTTCACCC
>JAYTIB010000753.1:0-3334 GCA_043732205.1 Schlesneria sp.
GGAACGACGCCCACCCAGGTGTTGTTGCTCAGGATGGAACTGCGTTCGCCCACGAAGATCGTGCTCGACAGCCCGTCGGTGACGTCCGCCACGCGGGTGTGCGAGTTGGGATAGAACGGGCCGTCGATGATGCAGTCCGGCGCACCGGGAACCGGTTCGGGAATGTCGTAGTTGTAGCAGAAGGCCGTCGCCCGTCCCCACGGCTGGTTGATTCCCGCATTGGTGACGTAATGGCTGTGCGCAAAGAAAATGTTGCTGCCATCGGAGCGGGTCATGTCGACGCCGTGCCGGTTGTCCGTTGCGCGTTGAACGTTGTACCCCCGGCTCCCACCCGTGGCCGACGGACACAGAAACGCCTGCGCCGGAGTGCCTGCCGCCCGTGCATTCACCGGTGCCCAACAGGGCTCGTTCAGGTTGAAGGCGTTGTACAACGACGACTGATCCAGAAACGGCAGCAGGCACACCCCCCACCCGAATCCCGGGGGGGCGACCCGGTTCTGATCGCCAAAACTGATCCCATACGCCGTTCCATTGGGATTGGGATTGAGGATGCACGAGGGTGGAAAGGCCTGGTGGGTTCCCTCGTAATTGTGCAAAGCCAATCCCAACTGCTTGAGATTGTTTTTGCACTGCGTTCGCCGAGCCGCCTCGCGCGCCTGTTGGACCGCCGGCAGCAGCAGGGCCATCAGAATGGCGATGATGGCGATCACCACCAGCAGCTCGATCAGCGTAAATCCCCTGTACACCGGTCTGTTTTTGTTTGCTGGAAACGGCATGTTTGACCCTGATGGATACTAAGTTTATTCGTCAGAAAGAAATGTTTTGAGTGATCAAAACATCTCGTGAGACGATACGAATCTCGGGAAAAGCTGTCAAGCTGAGCGTGGCTTCCAGTCTGTGGTCAGTGGAGCCAGTCCCTTTGCCGGGCGATCTGTCGCAGAACGATGGCGAAGTACGCGCCAGGAGCCGATGTCGCCACCAGCAACAGCAGGAATACACCCTGCCGGAATCGCAGCCCGATCAGCAGGCAGGTCAGCATTCCCAACGCGGCGGCTTGGGATCCCACCAGGATGCACAGCGACTTGAAGCCGCTGAGCGGCAGGATCTCGGCGAGGACCGCGGTCGACCAAGCGATCAGGCACAACCGCGTCGCAAACCCGGCCACCCAGGCGCGTTTCGGCGGTGGCCCCGCAGGAGGTTTTGGCGGATCACCCATCGCGCGGTGGCTCACTGAAAGAAGGGACGGTGCCTCCCGCCGGACGGCACCGTCGTGTTTGTGACTCTTCAAACACCGCTGGCGCACGCGAGCCGCAGGCACCACATTCGTCATCGGGCTGTTACGGCTTCGAGTACGTGTCGAAGACGCGCACCTTGTCCCAGGTGGGCTTGTTCTCTTCGATGAACTTCAGGTGGTCGGCCGCGGTCTGATAGGTGTCGTGATCCTTCTTCGTCTTGAAGACCACGAGCAGCCCGACGTGGAAATCGCGGACGTTCACGGGCCGGTCGAGTTCCTGCACGAGCGGGCCGGCGGCGAAGTACACCACGCCGGGGTGATCCTTCAGGTATTTGAAACAGGCGTCCACCAGCTTCTGGGTGTTTTCAGGCGTCCCGTCCTTCAGCGTGAAGTAGACGTTGTGGACCAGCAGCGGTTGCTTGGCGTCATCGGCCATCGAAGAGGTTCCCTGCGAGAGAGTGATCGTCAGTCCCAAGGCCACCGCCAACAACAGGCTGGCAGCCACCGTGATTCGCGAAGTCATCATGTCCCAGTCTCCTTGGAGTTGCCACTGCGTTGCGTATTTTCCACCGCGTTGACAGTCTTGTTCGATCGACATCACAACCGATGGCTCGGACAGTCGCACACAGTTCGCGTACTATAGGCGACATGACCCCGAGAACGAAGTCCCACCGCATCGCCCTGCTGTTCGAGTATGCCACGCTCAACGGTGGCGAGCGGTCGATGCTGGCGTGTCTGGACTGGTTGCGAAGCCGCGAGACAAACTTCGAGTTCGTGGCGATCGCCCCCGGTCAGGGACGACTCGCTGAGGCGCTGGCCGCGCGCGGCATCGAACTGATTCCCTGGACGATCACCGGGACCGATGCGGTGAGGATGTCTCGCGAGCAAGCGGAACAAGCGTTGATTCAGGCCGTTGATCAAGCCAACCCCGCATTGCTGCATGCCAACAGTCTGGCGATGGGCCGACTGACAGGCCGGATCGCGGAGCGACTGTCGATCCCGATGTCGGCACACCTGCGCGACATCCTGAACCTCAGCGGTGCCGCCATCGCCGACCTGAATCGAAATCAACTCCTGATCGCGGTCTCACAGGCGACGCGCGACAGTCACGTCTCACAGGGCATGGACCCCGATCGAGTTGTCGTGGTGCGCAACGGCCTGGACCTCGTTCAATTCCAGCCGCGTCTGGCGAATGGCTGGCTGCATCGCGAACTGCAACTGCCCGACAGCGCAATCCTGGTCGCGACGATTGGTCAAATCGGTTTGAGAAAGGGACAGGACGTTCTCGCCGCAGCAGCACCGGAGATCGTCCGCAACGTACCCGACGTTCATTTCCTGCTCATCGGCGAACGCTCCTCCACCAAGGCCGAGAGCATCGAGTTTGAACAGGCCATCGAACGCCGATTCGCCGAGCAGGACCTGTCGTCGCGCCTGCACCGCCTGGGCTATTGCGACGACGTCCCCCACGTGCTGGCCGAAATCAACCTGATCGTCCATCCCGCCCACCAGGAACCATTCGGCCGCGTGCTGCTCGAAGCCGCCGCCTGCGGAGTCCCCGTCGTGGCGACCAACGTCGGAGGCACGTCGGAAATCGTCGTCGACGGCGTTACCGGTCGCCTCGTCCGACCCCGCGATCCCGAGTCTCTGGCCGCGGCCGTGATCGGCCTGCTCACGAACCACGACCAACGTCAATCGATGAGCCACGCCGCCCGCGCCCGCGCTTTGAGCGAGTTCGATGTGGCGAGGTCCGCGAAACGATTGCTGGAACACTGGCGCACTCTGGTCGATTGACCGCGGCGAGTCTCGTGTTCCGCAGGCTGACCGATGTGTCACGTCACATCGGCCGTCGTGTCACCCGTCGGCCGGTTGTGGAATTCGGACCAGCGTTCCCAGGCGTAGTCCCATTCCATCCACATCCGCATGACGGACCAGAGCAGACGCATCTTGGAGAGGTGTTCCTGGGGCATGCGGGTTTGCTGAGTCAGCGATTCGCGCGCGGCGGAGGCCAGGCCCCAGCGGGTGCCGAGTTGGCGGCAGAGGCCGTCGGCGGACAGGTCGGGTTCGGCATCGTCCCTGGTGTAGCCGGCGCCGTTCGCGGTC
>JAYTIB010000754.1:0-8704 GCA_043732205.1 Schlesneria sp.
TTGGACCAGCGGTCATCGACTCGTCCCAGCAGCGCATACAGATGCTGCTCGGCCAGCGGGATCAACAGCGGATAGCGCGGATGTCCCTGCACGAAATCCGGATCGGCCAGATCGGAACCGTGGATCGTCCGGTCCTCAAACAGGACGATCGCCTTCAGTCCGTAAAAGGCCCGCTCATCCCAAAACTTCTGCGGTGTGAGCAGTGCCTGAACGATCGCGAACACAAACAGCACGACGACGAGCAACGCACAGAGGCGTGCCAAGTTCGGGGCGGCCTCGGCCGGGACCGCTTCCAGGTGAGCAGACGAAACTCGCCGCCGGCACATCCACCACGCGGGCAATCCCAGCGCGATTCCCCCAACGGCCAGAGTCACACTGCAACCTCGGCCCAGAGATCCACCGGCCCATGACCAGACAAACTGAAGATAGCTGGTGGCACCAATTCCCAGCACAAATCCGAGTCCAATCAATTCCGCGCGTGCGACCAGGAAGCCAACTCGTTGAATCGGCACGGCCAACAGACGCGGCCCGGCGATTGCCAGCGCGATCGCGATGCCCAAGCACCACTGTCCCGACAGGCCCAGACAGATCAGCAGACAGTCGGTCACGGTGTCCCCCCCGCCGAGAAACGGCGCAGTGACACGAGATACTCAGGATGCCAACTCGGACCGTGCCGGTGCCGCTGATGATTCAGCCAGTTCGCATCCCGCTCCAGATCCCGACCCCGCGTGAACTGCGACCCTTCAAAGTACTCGACGATGAAGTCGGGCCGCAGTTGTTGAATGCGTTCGGGACTCAAATCCTCGATCCGATACGCCGCCAATTGCCGCTGGTTGTGGGCCTGCGCAATCACGAACTCGCTGTCGGGATGCACCGGATGGTACAGACGCCGGGGCAACAGATAGTACGACAGGAAGTAGAGCTTCTGATCGCTCAGGACCAGGATCTTCGATCCCGCCGGCGTGGCCGATTCGAGATACCGGATCACGTCACGGTTCGAGTCGCTGATGTTGGGCAGCACGGTCTGTCCGGCATGCAGTCGATACACCGGCCAGTCCCACAATCGCCGCTGAATGCTGCATCCCGCGTGGTAGACCGCCAGCACCAGCCAGGCGACGATGAAGACCCGCGACACGGTTGAGCGGATCGAGTCCACGCCGCGCGCGCCACCCGAATCGCCACATGTTGAACGTGAAGCCGCAGCCTGCCAGAACTCCACCAGCGCCTTCACGAAGAACGAAACAACCCAACGCCGTTTCATCCAGCACACGGACAAGATCAACACGCCGACCGTGGCCGCCCAGCGGACAAACCAGACCGTGGCCGACGACGCCGCGAACGCTTCGAACTGCGAGAACTCGTCGCGGCCCGCCCGGCTCACGGCCCACGACTGCGCGACTTCCACCGGCAGCAGCCACGCCGTGACAGTGACCAGCATTGCTCCATACCAGCCGGCCAGAAGCCCCGCTCTCACGATGCGAGTCAGAGAAGCTGAAGGAACAGACACGGGGCTAACCCTCAAACAAGCGAGACGTCTTTGGGAGTGCTCCGGCTTGACGGAGCTTTGGAACTTTGGATTGCGGCGAAGCCACTGTGGCAATGCACTCGAAAGGGAGTTTCTGCAGATTCCAAAAAGAGCGGCCGAGCCGCATTCCAAAGCTCCGTCAAGCCGGAGCACTCCCAAAGTTCGCTTGCTTCAGGGCCAACCCATCTCACAGGAGTTCAGAACGGAGAATGCCGGACTCAGCGCCGCCGCATGCGTCACATGTTCGTCTTCGCGTCGGTCGCTTCACCCAGCACCGCGTTCAGGGCGATGTTCAGGTCGCTGTCGTGGCGGTGATCCTTCGAATAGATCCGGAAGATGCAGAAGCTGATCGGCAGCGCGCGGAACAGGTCGTCGTCGGACAGCTCCTGCGGCGTGCCGACCGCGGGATCGAGCAGGAAGTTTTGGCCACCCGCGGGAAGACGGCCGCTCGGGCGGTGATAATGCCGGGCCACGTCGATATTGAGCGGGATGTCCCTCACCTCCGCAGGCAGTCGTTCACGGACCCGGCGCACGACCAAGTCGGGCTCCGAGAAGATCGTGGTCCGCTCGGCGGTGCCGGAATGGAAGTTCAGTGTCCGCTCGCACGCCATCTTCCACGGGATCTGCCGGGCCAGGATCTGCCGCCAGCGTTGACCGAGCTCCTTCAATTCCGGCTGACTGCTGTCGGACCAGCGCATCACGTCGACGAGGAATGACGATTCGGTCAGCTTGCGGTAGTTGTCGAGATGTTCGAGCGGGTTCCCTTGAAACAGGTGCGGCATCGTTTCGGGAAACAGCTCTTCGAGCGCCAGGTCGACGGCGCGGACGGTCCGGTGAAAATAGATCGTGCGGAACAGGTTCGCCCGGGTTTCGATGAAGTTGATCAGCGTCGGCAGGCCGCGCGAGTGAATCGTCAGGCCGGCCGGTGTGAAGAATGAGTAGTGCAGGATGCGGTTCAGATCGAACGCCTTCGTGTTGTAGCCCGACATGTACGCGTCGCGCAGCACGAAGTCCATGTTGTCGACCGTGTAGATCCCGCTGAACAACGAACGGAGTTTGCGGAGCCAGTCGGGATGCCCCTCTTCGGCCGCCGACTGCTGCTTCGGCCGGCGGATCAGCCATGACACCTGCTGCGGATCGAGTTCCTCCAACGGCTGCAACCGGCCGTTCGGATTGCGGCGGATGCGGCGCAGCAGGTCGCCCAGTTCCTGCTCGATGATCACGCCGCCGATGTCTTCGTGCGTGATGTCGAACTGATGCAGGAAATGTTCGTCGAAGAAATGCCCGAACGGGCCGTGTCCCACGTCATGCAGTAACGCCGCCATCCGCAGCAGGCTTTCGACATACGCGCGCGACGGCACGTTGCGGCAGGAATCGGCGAGTGAATCGTACCAATGGTTGATCGCCACCGACGACAGATGCATCGCGCCCAGAATGTGTTGAAACCGCGTGTGCTCGGCCGACGGAAAGACCCACCAGGCGGTCTGCAACTGGTGAATCTGCCGCATCCGCTGGACCCACGGATGGTCGATCACATCCTGTTCGGCGGCCTCGCCGGCGGGCAGCCCCGATCGGGCGATGAAGGGGATGTACCCGTGAATGGGATCGTGTGACAGGCTCTCGTTGGCAAAATCGCGGGACATCAGCGGACCTTAATCCAGTCGAAAAACTCGGGCGGTGGCACAGGATAACGGAGCCGCGCGAATGCAGACAGGGAAGGTTGTGAATGCCCGCGGCGAGAGGTGATGTTGGCCGGTCAACCGTCATTCGCAGAACCGTTTCGTTGACCCCTGAGCCAACGGCGAAGGTGGGGCGGGCAGAAACGTCCGTCTGCGCTGGCACGATCGGGACACGTGTCGGGGCGATGGTCCTGGTGTTTCGTCCGCAGACACTCGTTCGCCGCCAGTCGAAGGGGTAGTATCCTCGGACCTGTCGCAACCGGAAATCTCACGTCCGCCACAAATCCCGGACAAATTCCCGCGCCTCGTTGGTGTTGAACTTTCCCGCTTCGAATCGACCGCTGAGATCGTGTGGATCTTTCAAGTTCAATGGCGGTCCGCCACAAGACGTAGCGTTGGCTTTAGCCGACGCGGTACGACAACTTGCGTGGGTTGAAACCCACGCCACAAAGAACCACAAGCTCTGAGGAATCACCATGTCGCGCTACGTGCTTGCTCTCGATCAGGGGACCACTTCCAGCCGGGCGATCGTCTTCGGACGTGACGGCCGCGCCGTCGCTTCGGCCCAGCAGGAGTTCCCTCAGATCTACCCGCAGCCGGGGCATGTCGAGCACGATCCCGAGGCGATCTGGAACTCCCAATTGCAAACGGCCAAGTCGGCTCTGGCGCAGGCCGGTCTGACGGCCGCCGACATTGCCGCCGTCGGCGTCACCAACCAGCGTGAAACGACGATCCTGTGGGAGCGGCAGACGGGGCGTCCCGTGGCCAACGCCATCGTCTGGCAAAGCCGCATCACGGCCGATATCTGCCAGAGACTCAAGTCGGACGGCGCGGAAGAGATCGTCCGCTCCAAGACCGGACTGGTTCTGGACCCGTATTTCTCCGGGACGAAGATCAAGTTCCTGCTCGACACGATCGCCGGCCTACGCGCCAGGGCGGAACGGGGCGACGTCTTGTTCGGCACGGTCGACTCCTTCCTGGCGTGGCGCTTGTCGGGCGGCGCGCTGCACATCACCGACCCCAGCAACGCGAGCCGCACCCTGCTGTTCAACATCCACACCGGCGAGTGGGATGACGAACTGCTGCGGTTGCTGGACGTCCCCCGCGCGATGCTCCCCGAGGTGCGGGCGTCCAGCGAAGTCTACGGTTCGATCGACGCCTGCCATCTGGGAGGCTCGATCCCGCTGGCCGGCATCGCGGGCGATCAACAAGCCGCCACGTTCGGTCAATGCTGCTTCGATCCGGGCTCCGCCAAGAACACCTACGGCACCGGTTGCTTCCTGCTGATGAACACGGGAACAGAGCCAGTGGCGTCGAAGTCCGGACTGCTGACCACCGTCGCCTGGCGCATCAACAATCAGACGGTCTACGCGCTGGAGGGTTCCGTCTTCATCGCCGGAGCCGCAGTCCAGTGGCTCCGCGACGGGCTGGGGTTGATCGAGAAGGCGAGCGACATCGAAGCTTTGGCCGCCAGCGTTCCAGACAACGGGGGCGTCTACTTCGTCCCGGCACTGGCGGGACTCGGCGCTCCGTATTGGGATCCGCACGCCCGAGGCACGATCGTCGGCCTGACACGGGGCACGACCAAGGCACATCTCGCGCGGGCGACGTTGGAGGCAATGGCCTACCAGACGCGCGAAGTGCTCGACGCCATGCAGCAGGATGCTCAAGTCCCGCTGGCCGAACTGAAGGTCGACGGCGGTGCCGCCGCCAACAGTCTGCTGCTGCAATTCCAGTCCGACATCCTGTCGACACGAGTGCATCGCCCCGTGGTCCAGGAAACCACGGCGCTGGGCGCGGCCTATCTCGCGGGACTGGCGGTCGGATACTGGTCCGATCAAGACGACCTGCGCCGCAACTGGATGCTCGACCGCGAATTCACCCCGCAGATGGACGCGACCCATCGCGATCAGCTCTACGCGACGTGGCAACGAGCGGTCCAACGCTCGCGAGACTGGGCGAACTAGTCCTTGCTTTGGAGTGCGGTGGCTCGACACCGCTTTGGAATTTTTCTTCTGCTCGGGTTTTCATTGCCGATAACGGCGGCCAGCGGTTGCAAAGATTCCAAAATGCCAAAGCGGTGTTGGGGCACCCTCTGGGTCACACCGCACTCCAAAGGGGGAGCCACCATGGTACGAGGCCCGAGCTTCTTCGCGATGCACCGGATTCCCGTGCCAATCCCGTTCGACTAGAATCCGCCTCGCCCACATTCACCGTTTCCATCCCGTTCCAGCAGTATTCGAATCGACATGGCCAAACACCCGGAATCCAACCCGGATTATTCGTTGTCGCGCGTGGTCTGCCGCAATCGCAAGGCGAAGCATGACTACGAACTGCTCGAACAACTCGAATGCGGCATCGTGCTGCGCGGCAGCGAGGTCAAGAGCATCCGCAACAACAAGATCGCGATCGAGGATGCGTATGTCCGCGTGGAAAACGGTGAGGTCTGGCTCGTCGGTGTCGACATCGCCGAGTACCCACAAGCGACGTACCTGAACCACGACCCCAAGCGGCAGCGCAAGCTGCTGGTGCATCGGCGCGAGGTCGCCAAACTCGAACGCGCCGCCGATCAAAAGGGGCTGACCCTGGTCCCGGTCGACGTGCATCTGGCGCGCGGGCTGGTCAAAGTGACCGTCGCCATCGCCCGCGGTCAGAAGGAATACGACAAGCGCGACAAGATCAAGAAGCAGGAAGACCAGCGCGACATCCGCCAAGCCATCCGCAAGGCCGCCCGTTGATCCGCGGGATCATCATCGTCGCTGGTATGGCTGCAAACGTTGGCGGTCGGCTCGCGTTCGATCATTCAGAATTCACTTCGCCTTCAGTGCCGTCTTGACGGCCGATTCGATTTCGTCGTGGGTGAATTCCTTGTCCTCACCGCTCTCGAATGTTTTGAAGAGCTTGCCATCTTTGCCGTAGATCTTGAAGTGCGGCAGTGCGCCGTCGGGGATGGCGAAGGCTTCGGCACCCTCTTCCGAGATGTCCAGCGAACTGACCAGGTTTTCGAACTGGGCGTCCTGCTTGACGAGGAACTCCTTGATCTTGTCCGGCACCTGTCCCTTCACCGGATCGTCGAAGCACAACGACACCACGACAACACCCTTGTCGGCGTAGGTCTTGCTCAGTTCGACCGTCTTCGGGAACGCCTTGCGGCACGGAACACACCAAGTGGCCCAGCAATCGACCAGCACCACCTTCCCCTTGTTCGCGGCGATGATCTTGTCATAGCCAGCCTTGTTGACGATCCGCACCGAAATCGGTTTCGACGCGGCTTGGGCCAACGTGACTTGAGCCGAGCCGAGCAACGCCAAGCCGGCGGCGGCGGTGGCCGCGTTGCGAATCCAGTCACGACGGGTCTGGACGGTGTCTTCCATGATGGTCCTCACAAAGGTGTTCACGCTGATGATGCGCCAGCCTGCGGGCGACGGGCAGAGTCTACCCGACCCGCCCGACGCCTCCAATATATCCGCGTCAGAATCGCGCTGGGGCGCGGCGGCAATGACGGCGAACGTTGGCTGGTCCCTTCGCCGGTTCCTTCGCCGTTGGCTCAGGGTTAAACGAATCTTTGGCTCAGAGGCTGTGAATGTTTCGCCACCGAGCTTGTCTCGATGGTTCAACGGCTTTTGCACTACTCGTTTTTCCTGGGCAAATTAAGTAGCGCAAAAGCCAATGAACCTCTGGGGCAAGCCCAGGGGCGAATGGTTCACTACCTCTCAGGGGTCCTCGTACCGGCACGCGCCGAGTTCGTACCGGCACGCCGGGAAATCTGGTAAAAGTGCCGCGGTGTGTCGGCGGGTCGCCGACACGAATCACCGTCTGCGTGAAGGCAACAAGCCGGGAGTCATCGAGTGTCTGCGAAAGCCTGGGGCGGCGCGTTTGATGAGAAGACCGATCCGCGCGTCGAGAAGTTCACCGAATCGATCAGCTTTGACAGCCGTCTGGCGGACGTCGACATCCGTGGCTCGCAGGCTCATGCGCGGATGCTCGCCAAGGTGGGGCTGCTGACGGCGGACGAGTGCCGACAAATCGTCGACACACTCGATGCCATCGGCCAGGAGATCGCGCGCGGCGAGATGGCCTGGAAGTCGGAACTCGAAGACATCCACATGCACATTGAATCCGCGTTGATCGCGCGGATCGGCGATGTGGGACGCAAGCTGCACACGGCCCGCAGCCGCAACGACCAGGTGGCGACCGACCTCAAACTGTACGTGCGCGACGCGCTCGATCAGCTCGATGGAATGCTGGCCGAATTGCAGCGGGCGTTTGTCGATCGCTGTGAGACCGACGCCGATGTCGTGCTGCCCGGCTTCACTCATCTGCAGCGGGCTCAGCCGGTGATGGCTGCGCATTACTGGTTGGCCTACTGCGAGAAATTCCAGCGCGATCGCGAACGTCTGGCCGACTGCCGGAAACGGGTCAACGTCCTTCCCTTGGGGGCCGCGGCTCTGGCGGGAACATCGCTGCCGATCGATCGCGACGAAACAGCGCGGCTGCTGGGCTTCGATGCCGTCGCGGCGAACAGTCTGGATGTGTCGAGCGATCGTGACTTTCTGGCGGAGGCGATCTTCGACCTGTCGTTGATCGCCGTCCATCTGAGCGGTTGGGCTGAAGAGTGGATCTTGTGGTGCATGACCGAATTCGGATTCCTCAAGCTGCCGGATGCGTACACGACCGGCTCGTCGATCATGCCGCAGAAGCGGAACCCCGACGTGCTGGAACTGATTCGCGGCAAGTCGGCCCGCGTGATCGCCGACGTGCAGCAGATCCTCACTCTGCTGAAGGGACTGCCGCTCGCCTACAACCGCGATCTGCAAGAGGACAAGCTGGCGTTCTTCGATGCCCTCGACACGGTTCAAGCCTGTTTGGAACTCGCACCGAGCATCGTCCGTCACGCGAAGCTTCAGGTCGACACGATCAACGCCCGCCTCGAAGAAGGATTCCTCGACGCGACAACGTTGATGGAGTACCTGATCAGCAAGGGTGTCCCGATGCGATCGGGTCATGAAGTCGTCGGCAAGCTGGTCAGGTCGTGCGAATCGCGCCGCATCAAGCTCGCGGACTTGTCACTGACGGAACTGCAAACGGCCTGCGACAAGATCGAGGCGGACGTGACCGGCTGGCTCGGCGTTCAGAACGTGGTGTTGCGGCTGAGCAGTTTCGGCAGTGGCGGGCGCAGTGCCGTCGCCGAACGAGTGACCGCGTGGCGCAACCGGCTGGCCGGGAACTGATGATGGTGTTCCCGTGACCGATTCCGAATCCCGCGCCGCCGATGCCGCCCCGCGCACGCTGCGAATGACGCTGGCGTACGACGGCACGAACTACTGCGGCTGGCAGGTGCAGCCCAACGGAGTCGCGGTGCAGGCGGTGGTCGAACAGGCGCTGCTGGAGTTCACCGGCGAGCCGATCAAGGTGGTCGCTTCGGGACGGACGGATGCCGGTGTGCATGCCGTGGGTCAGGTGATCAGCTTCTCCACGCGATCGACCGCCCCCTGCCGGG
>JAYTIB010000755.1:0-8680 GCA_043732205.1 Schlesneria sp.
TCAACATCCAACAACTCGAACACCACCCACAACCATCACCCCGCAAAATCCCCGCACTCGCTTGATTGGCCCTTGATTTCAAACACAGTCGCTCTCCCCGCAAGGCCGGGGCGAGGGGACCAGAGAAGAATCAGCGGATGATGTTCGTGTCGTCGCCCGTGTCGATGCGAGGTGGTTGGCCTCCGCGCAGGACGCTGTTGCCCTCGAAGAGCGTGCGCTGATCGACGGCTTGCGGGTTGAGCCAGTCTGACTCGTGAATCTGGCCGCTTTGCGAGTAGGCGGCGAGTGCGTTCTTGTACGTCGCCAGTTCGATCTGCTCGCGCGGGATGCCGCGCTGTTCGGCGAGCTTTGCGGTCTTGGGGACGGCGAGAACATCCGACTTCCCCCAGTCGGCCGAGCTGTCGACGATGACCCGCTCGGCACCGGCGACTTGCAGGATGTCGACCATTCGCTCGTTCCCCATCTTCGTGCCGGGATAGATCGTGAAGGCGCACCAGTAGCCGCGGTCGAGCACCTCGCGGTAGGTTTCCTCGTTGTTGTGGTCGATGACCACCATGTGCGGCGGGATGCCATGCTCCTCGATCACGTCCATGCTGCGGTACGTCCCCTGCTTCTTGTTGCGGTGCGGCGTGTGGATCAGGACCGGCAGACCGACCTCCTTCGCCAACTCAAGCTGCTTGCGGAAGAACTTGTCCTCGATCGGCGTCTGGTCGTCGTAGCCGATCTCGCCCACCGCGACGACCCCTTCCTTGGTGAGAAACAGCGGCAGGAGGTCCATCACCTGTTCGGCGAGAGCCTCGTTGTTGGCCTCCTTCGAATTGAGGCCCATCGTGCAGTAATGCCGGATGCCAAACTGAGCCGCTCGAAACCGCTCCCACCCGACCAGCGTGGCAAAGTAATCCTGGAACGACCCGATCTGAGTCCGCGGCTGCCCCTGCCAGAATGCCGGCTCGATGATCGCCTTGACGCCGGACGCCGCGAGCGCCTCGTAGTCGTCCGTCGTCCGCGAAACCATGTGAATGTGGGGGTCGATGTAGAGCATGATGGATTTCGGAGTGGAGTGTGGTGAGTGGTGAGTTCGTTTTCACAACGAGATGTTTGTTTCCGACATTTGATTCATCCCGCAGGAGTGCCGCGCAGGGAGAGTTCGTGCGTCAACTGCGTCAGTGTCTGTTGGAGAACGTAATGACCGTAAGCCGCATGGGAGAGGAGCGAAACCGCGATGCATGCTGCACACAGGCAGGCCCATCTCAGACCGACCTGCTTCCCGATCCATCGTGTCAGCCGGAAGTCAACAATCAACGCCGGCGGCAACAGCAGGACAAGCAGATAGGGATAGTTGACGCAAATATCGCTCTGATCAAGAAGGAACTGGGCGGCTTTCGGGATCGCTGTCCGGAGGTCGTTGAGTTCGCGTTTCCAATCCGGAACGTAGGCGTAGAACCAGACAAACACGGCAAGCGACACGAGACAATGCAAGCCGGTGGCGATCGCTGCGACGATCCCCGCCCATTGTTCTCGTCGGTCCGAACGCAACGTTGGTTCATGTTGGCCAGCGGCCTTGGCCTGCTGTGATTCGTTCGCCATTAGCGTGTCCTTCCTGCAAGCGCGTCGTAGTCGTCCGTCGTGCGCAAAACCATGTGAATGTGGGGGGCGAGGCAAGGCATGGGGAGGAGCCTGCTGAAGCGGGTCTGATACTGATGAGTCCACTGACACAGTGTCAGCGAATGCGCTACGGGACTGGCCGTTTTAAGAGGTTGGAGATGATCACATGATCACCGGAAACTGAAACACCACGAAGGTGTAAACCGCACGTGCGGCGATGAGGCAAGTCAATGCGGTCCCATAGCACTCCGCCCACCACGGGCCAAGCATTCGTCCGATCGACAACGCCGTCCGATAGTTGATGACCAGTATTGGGATTGCCACGAGAATCAACATGTACCAGAAGTTGTCGATCACTGAGACGAGTTCGATTTCGTTGAGGATCTGGGCGGGGAACTGGATTCCCAGAAGGTCAACTTTCAGCTTGAGCGGATAAACGAGGTAGTAGCCGCACAGACGCATGCACTGACCTGCGACCAGCAATGCGAGCAGATGCAGGCCAACCACCCACCGGGCACATTTGAGGGCAGACGCGTCTCGCTGTGTCTGCCGGAGCACATCGGCTCCGGGCTCGGCAGATTGTGTTGCTGACAGGTTCGCCTGAACCCCGCGACCGGGTGACTTGGATTCGTCGGTCATGGGTTCTCTCCTAAGCATCTGGGATGGGCATTGTGTTCGACCCCAGCATTGTTCACAAGCTGGCTACCTCGCGCAGAATCTCCGCCACTCGCAGCGACTCTTGCCATTCCGCTCACGCAGGCGATGGCGGGTAGATGTAGGCACCCACAATGCCAACGCCGCCGAGTGTGGTCCCACGGAGCCGGGTCAATCCCGGATAGGGCTTCGTGTTTCGCACCGCGAACTTGCTGCCCGCAACCTTCGGCCTCGTCTCGGCCAGAGCCCCCTCGGTGAGGGAATCCTTGATCCCGATCACCCGGATTTCCATGGAGTCGATCCACAAGTCCGCCATCTGTTCCATGACATCAAACACGCGACGGTAGGAGTGCCTCGGCCCATGCTCATCCACGAAGGGGGAGGCGAGGTACAGATACCATTCCTCCTCGTTGGCCAGCCTCGCCCAGAAGGCGATTCGGACATCAAACCCCTCCTGCGTGAGCTTCTCAATGAGCCGCTTGCCGCTTTCGGTTTGCTCGTTCACCACTGTGTCTTGATCCATGGCAGCACTCCGTGTTTGAAATCGGCGATGGCGACGTAAAGCGTCTCCGCTTCGTCCTGGTTGATCCGGTGATATCGCTTTTCCTCGTTCCAGTCCTTCGCGATTACCCAATTGGATTGAAACTCGGGGTCCGCGTCTTGCGCCAACTTGAGTGCGTCGTCCAACTTCGCTTGCTTGACGAGTGTGACGATGCTGTGCGTGTAGCAATCCTTGGAAAAGTCCCCTTTCGGAAAGGCGTCCGTCACCATCAGCGTCTTGATGATACACGCCTTGAGGGCGAGTTCCACGGCATAGCCAGCCAGGTAGTACGCTCCGTCCCACTTCTCCAGGTCGAGCAACGCCTTCGCTTCCACGAGCCGCTGTTCGGCCAATACTTGAAACTCGGCCTGACTCTCGATCAGCTTGCTCAATGGGCGATCTCCCCAGGGGCGTTACAAGTTCATCACTTGGACGACGGGGATGAGTCCGGGGTCGGTCTCTCACGCAAGATCTCCGCCGCTCGCGGGGCCGGGCACGATTTGAGGGCCAGCGCGGCCGCCTGCTGTTCGAGCGGCGAGCCGGTGGTGAGCACCAGTCGCAAGTCGTCCAATGCCCGGTCATCGGCGAAGGGGCCGACGCAGCGCCACAACTCGGCGGGGACCGGCCGATGCGCGGCGCGGCGTTCGTGGGCGAAGTCGACCAGCATCGACATCAGCTTCGCGTTGGCCCGCTCGTCGATGCCGGTCACCGGCTGCAACGACACGCCGATGAACAGGCATTTCAAAACCAACTGGTTCCACTGATCGTCGTTGAACTGCTCCGACGGGAACGGGTTGTGGTGGGCCACCGCGCAGAACACCGCCTTGATGTTGGTCCGAATCCCCTCGGCCGCGCGCAGCACGTGCGACGCGGGATGTGGCAGCAGTGGCAGCGCCTGGTACAGCGCCACCAGTTCTCCCACCTCGCCCGTCGAGAACATCAGGTCGAGGGTCTTCACGTAGTTGGCGATGTCGTCCGCCGGATGGGTCAAAACAAAAAACGTGCGGACCAGTTGATCCAAGCTCCAGCCAGTCGGATTCCAACCAGGCCGGGCGGATTCGGCAGCGCTTCGTTCCAATTCCGTCAGCGCCAGATCCGCCTTGCCGACCTTTCGAGGGACCAGACCAAACGCGATGAACAGCGCTTTCTTGTCTCCGGCGGCGACCGCCTTCGCCCGGTCGTCGATCCAGTTCAGCGCCGCCGTGTCGACGCGGGATGCGATCCACGAACGGATCAACAGGGTGAGTGGAGCAGCAGGCTCGGTCACTCGAATTCTCCAGACGCAAAAGACTCGACGGGTCGAAGATGGCCGCGAGGGGCAACCCGCTCAGTGGTTGTGACCGCAACTGCTCGGCCTGCCGCAGCAGCCCGCCATCGGCAGCGATGCGGCGGGGCTGGCAATCGGCAGGGCGATCCCACCGCTGATGATTCGCTCAACCGTGGCGTCAACCGGAGTCTTACCCGGTTCAACTCCCGCGCGCTGGCACAATTCGCCCCAATTGCGAATCGTCTCCTTCATGCTGTGCTGGATCGACACGGTGCGGGAATTTTGGTCGCAGTGATAGTCGTACGTGGGCATGGCTGTTTCTCCTGTCGCAGTAATACTGTCGTCCCGTCGCTCCGCCGACGGGACCGTCGCCGAGATGGCGAACACCCGTTCGGGGACGCTCGTTGCGGCACGTCCCGTCGGCGGAGCGACGGGACTACAGTAGTTTCATCGGGAACGCCAAGGATATCCTTCGGAACTCGCGCGGGGCAAGCACAGGGTGGCATGCGCGGCGCGCCCCGTGTAGAAGATCTGAGGATTGGGCCGCCTGTCTGAAGTCCCCTTGGATCATCCCGGCCTATTGCTGGGTGAATTGAGAATCGAATGCCGCACAACTCGCTCATCACCATTCCCGGCCAGTTTCCACAGACCCGGTTGCGCCGTCCGCGCCGGCTGGACTGGTCGCGGCGACTGGTGCGGGAAAACCACCTGACTGTCGACGACCTGATCTGGCCGGTGTTCGTCCACGAAGGCCAGAACCGGCGGACGGCGATTTCGTCGATGCCCGGCGTCGAGCGGCTGTCGGTCGATCTGTTGGTCGATGCCGTCGCCCATGCGGCGGAGCTGGGCATCCCCGCGGTCGCCGTGTTCCCGGCCACCGATCCCGCCCTGAAAAACGAAGCTGCGACCGAAGCCATCAACCCCGAAAACCTCGTCTGCCGCGCCGTGCGGGCCATCAAGGCGGCGAAGCTGGAGATCGGCGTCATCTGTGACGTGGCGCTCGACCCGTACACATCGCACGGACAAGACGGCCTCGTTCGCAACGATTACGTCGTCAACGATGAGACGCTGCACGTCCTGTGCGAACAGGCGATCGTCCAGGCGCAGGCGGGCTGCGACGTGATCGCTCCGTCGGACATGATGGACGGCCGCATCGGTGCCGTGCGCCGCGCCCTTGATGAGGCGGGCTATGTCGATGTGCAGATCCTGGCCTACGCCGCCAAGTATGCGTCGGCATTCTATGGACCCTTTCGAGATGCGGTGGGCTCGGCTGGCAGTCTCGGCCAGGGGGACAAGCGGACGTACCAGATGGACCCCGCCAACGGCGACGAAGCGCTGCGCGAAGTCGCCCTCGACCTGGCCGAAGGGGCCGACATGGTGATGGTCAAACCGGGGATGCCGTACCTCGACATCGTGCAGCGGGTGAAATCGGCGTTCGGCGTCCCCACCTTCGCGTACCAGGTCAGCGGCGAGTACGCGATGCTGACCGCCGCCGCCCAAAACGGCTGGCTGGATCGCAAGAAGGCGATGCTCGAAAGCCTGCTCTGTTTCAAACGCGCCGGTGCCGACGGCGTGCTGACCTACTTCGCCATTGACGCGGCTGAAGCCCTTCTCCGCGGATAGGGGGCAGCGCATGAATAACTGTCGGGATTTGGCGCGAAGCAACCGTAGCATGGACGCCTCGTCCGTGCGACAAGACGTGACCCTCTGTCGAATCGGACCGCACGGACGAGGCGTCCATGCTACGACAGTAATTGACGCGCCGATTCTAAATCGGGGGGGATGCCGCACGTCTCCGTGATTTCAGCACAGACCAGACTGCTGTCGGCCACATCAGGGAAACCGATGCGGTGGACTTGCCGGGACGAATCGCGCCGGGCTCGATACACGGCCTTGCCGCACGGCAGCTCGCTCCGGTCTTCATGTGAACAATCCCAGCACCGGTCCACCGTGTTCGGTCAGATGACGCGGGCGGTTGAGTGTGTCGTGGTATTCCGTGGCGGGATCGATTCCGAGCGCGTGATGAATCGTGCAGATCAAATCGTAGGGATGGACGGGATCGGTCTTCGGATACGCACCGTAGCGGTCGGACTCGCCGTAGATTCGACCGGGCTTTACGCCGCCACCGGTGATCAGGAACGTGTAACATTCCGGCCAATGGTCACGGCCACCGGGGCCGACGTTGTCGGTGGTGGCGACGCCGATTTGCGGTGAGCGACCGAATTCGCCGACGGCCACCACGAGCGTGCGTTCGAGCAATCCCCGCGAGTGCATGTCTTGCAACAGCGTCGACAGAGTGCGGTCGAAGACCGGGCAGCGATGGTCGCGCAACATCGGGAAATTGTTGCGGTGCGTGTCCCATGACCCGTCCGGACCGGCCACCGGCTCGGTGTCGGAACCGGCCGGCCAGGTGACCTGCACAAACCGCGTCCCCGCTTCGATCAACCGCCGCCCCAACAGGCAGCTCTGTCCGAAGCGGGTCTTGCCATACCGCTCGCGCAGCGCGGGAGGTTCCTCTTCCAAACGAAACGCCCGCACGGCCCGATCCTCCTGGATCAGGGAGAGTGCCTGATCGTAGTAGGCATCGAAGCTTTGCATCGAGGCGCTCACTGCGGGAAGCGGATCCAATTTCAGCCGGCGTCCGGGGAGTTCGGCTCGCGCCAATTCCGCGGCAATGGCGCGTCTCAGATCGACCCGCTGTTGCAACCGGTCGGTGGTGATGCCGGCTTGCAGCGTCAACGCATCCAGCTTCAGCGGGACGGTCGGATCGTCGTACACGGCGAACGGATCGTACGTCGCGCCCAACAACCCGGCCCCCTGCCCGACGGCGGTGACGGCTCCCTCTTTGACGGGACCACAGAGGGCGACGTATCCGAAACTGCCCCGCGCCGCCGGACGATAGCGGCCGATGACCGAACCGACCGACGGAAGATCCTCGCGCGACGGCGGCACCGCCAGCCCGGTCGGAGAGAAGTTGCCCGGATCGTGCCCGGTCAGCAGCATGTAGATCGACGAGCCGTGGTTCCGCAGCCCTTTCGGTTTGACACCGCACGACCGAACGAGCGTGAACTTTTCCGCGTCCATCGCCAGCAGGGGAAGCACTTCCCCCAGTTCGAGGCCCGGCACGGTCGTGGCGATCGGCCGGAACTCGCCGCGGATTTCGGCCGGAGCGTGCGGCTTCGGATCCCAGAGATCGATGTGGCTGGGAGACCCCTGCAGATAAATCATCAGCACCGAATCGGCCCTGCCGAACCCCGGCCCGCCTCCGTTGCCGGTGGCGGCCCGCGCCTGTTGTCTGAACAGATCGGGCAGCGAAAGCCCAATCAACGACAGCCCGCCCACGGTCAACAATTCCCGTCGTGAGACACTGTCGCACAAGCTTCCGGCGGAGCCCAGGATGGACAACATGGCTCGCACTCCTTGGAGATTCACCTCGGACTGATCATTGGCGGCGGGTCGTGCTTTCAGACTTGGTGGCCAGTTATCGCAGCATCGATCGGTCATTCCAACTCGTGGACGTCATGCAAAACGCCGGGCGGGATGCAGACCAGCAGGACGCTCAGCGAACCGACCGCCTTGTGCTTCACACCGCGGGGCACATAGACGACCACTCCCTTGTGGACTTCAATCTCCTCGTCATCAAGGATCATCGAGCCGGTGCCGTCGATGATGTAGTAGACCTCGTCGGTGTGCGCGTGATAGTGCAGCTTGGCGTGGCTGATGTCGACTTGATGCACCTCGGCGGACGCCGCGTCGTGCGCTTCAATCAGCGGCCGGATCTGTCCGCACGTTTCGGCCCACGGCGTCACCTGTTCGGGATCACGACGCAGAAACTTCGGGGCGGACGCGGTCATCGTGGTTCCTTTCGACGGGACTCCTTCGAGTCCGCTCATTTCACATCGTCCGTGGTTTTCCAGTTGAGATTCGCTCGGACGAGGCGTCCAAGCTACGAGTTTCAACACGCTGCTACCAATCGCCGACGCTGCCGTCGGGGTAAAAGACTCGTTGGGGGAGTTCCTGTTCGAACGGGTGCTTCCTCACTTCGGCCTCGTTGATCTCGATGCCGAGGCCGGGGCGGGTGTTTGGTTTGACGATGCGGCCTTTCGGTTCGATGGTGAAGCCTTCGCTGACGACGTCGCCGCGCCAGGGGACGTCGTTGTGGACGGTTTCACAGATGATGTAGCCGGGCTGCGAGAACCCGAACTCCAGCGATGCGGCCGTGCTGACCGGTCCTTGGGGATTGTGCGGGGCCAGCGAAATCCGATGAGCGTCGGCGAGTGCCGCGATGCGGCGCGCGGCGGTCAGGCCGCCGCAATGAGTGATGTCGAGCTGGCAGACTTCGCAGCCGCGCTGGTTGAACAGGTCGCGGAACGTCGCGAGATCCGTGATCCGCTCGCCCGTGGCCACCGGTGTGGTGATGGCGGCATTGATCGCCGCCAGACCCGCGATGTTTTCGGGCCAGCACGGCTCTTCGAAGAAGTACAGGCCGTACGGATCGAGGGCCTTGCCGAACTTCAGTCCCATCGCGGGTGAGGGGCGCGCATGACAGTCGACCATGATGTCGATGTCATCGCCGACCGCGTCACGCATGGCGGCGACCGCGGCCTCGGCCA
>JAYTIB010000756.1:0-3323 GCA_043732205.1 Schlesneria sp.
CGCGTTGGCGCGGGCGTTGTAGGCCAGCGCGCGGGACAGCACCGATTCCGGCGACAGATGCTCGACGCCGAAGCGGACCATTTCGACGGCCCACGGCAGATGCTCGCGCGCCTCCAAGAAGTACTCCTGCAGGTGCCGCGTGACTTCGCGATGCGTTCTCAGTCGCGGCAGGACATCGACGAAGCGAAACATCTGCACCTTGAGCGACTCATCGGCCATCGCCGCTCCGAGAATCCGCTCATCCCACCAGCGGCGTTCGAAGATCGAGGGCTTGCGGCGCGACAGATGTTCCCAGACAAATCGCCCGATCTGCTGGGTGCCGGCCTCAATGTCCGGCGCTGTAATCGCAGCGCCACCGGCAGGTTCGAGTGTTTCGCCGCCTGCGGCAGAGGGGGGAGATTTCTTAGTCGACTTCTTGGCCAAGTTCGCGTCCGTGCTGTCGAGATGCAGTGCAGTGTCGTGGCAAAGCGGCGATTCTACGCGGGGCGGGAGGCAGTGGATAGTTTCGCGGTCGAATTCGCTTGTCGATGGGTGCAGTGGTTACAGGATGGAATTTGTGGCGCTTCATGAGAATCTGGCCAACGCCTCATGCATCACCGTCTCACCATCGCGTCCCACCGCCTTCCCCGGTCGGATTTCATTCACGCGCCGTTCGATCTCGGCCAATCAGATTTGATCGCCATCACCTGGTGCGCCTGCCATTGAGTCAACCCCTTCGATTGTCCCCGCCACGAGTCTCACCAACTCGGATCGCTCAGCGGCATTCCGCTTCAAGGCGGCAGATTCGATTTCCGCCAGAGTTCGCAGCGCTGGTGCCGCTTGTGAAGCTGCTGCCGTCATTCGTTCTTCTCCTTCTGTTCAGGGGGCGATTCCGTTGATCGTCACTTCGTGCTGTGGCTCGTCGATGATGCCTCGGCCGCAACTCGCAGACCCGCAACCGACCTCACTCTTGGACCGGATCGGTGAACAGCTCTTTCAGCGACATCGAGAACCCGGGCAGCGCGACCCGCGAATCGAGCGTGTCGGCTTCTGTCAGTTCGCGCACCGTGGTACGGGCCTCGTAGACCCGGACGCGCCTGGGTTTCGGATCGACATACCAGACTTCGCGCACACCGACCTCGAAATAGTCGTCGAGCTTCTCTTCCATCTCCCGCTGCGTGTTGTGCCGGCTCAGCACTTCCACCGCCAGATCCGGGACGAGGCTGGAGACGGGGATGTCGGGCGAAAACTTGCCCGGAAGTTTCTCCTTCGCGATGAAGCAGACATCGGGGATGCGGATCATGTCGGGCATGATCTTCAACATGCCGTCGGCACCCAGGACGATGCCGAGTTTTCGCGGCTGGACGTAGATGTTCAACAGCGTGCCGATCGCCAACGCCAGATACGATTCAAAGCTGCTCATCGTCTTCTCCACAAGCACTCCATCGATCAACTCGAACAGCCGGTTGGATCGGGCCTCCCAGGCGACCACGTCCTCTTCGGTCGCTGTTCCCGGCACCGGATCAAAGCAGATGCGGTGGAGGGGCATCGGGCCGAACCGCGCGGCCAGATCGACGGCCGTCCATCCGCGTCTCTCAACGGTCGCGGGAGCGGACGGCTCGATGAGCAAGGCTGTCGTCATGGAAGAGTCCTTTGGCACGCGGCAGGAATTGGCATACAAGCACGATGCGCAAGCGAGTGAGATTTCAAACACACTCGCTTGCGCATCGTGCTTGTAAGTGGGTAAACGTTCATCTGCCGCCCGCCTTTTCAACAGATGCAACCAACGTCGCCCCGGTCATTGCGAAGCGGGATGAGCGGAAACAACCCCAACCTTGAACCGCCACCACGATACCGTCCCCCACCGGGTCAGTCAGCAGACGTTGCCGCCGGCCGGCGAAATTCCCGGCGTGGGGAACGCTCGACCCAAGTGAAGAGGGTTGACCACAGATTTCACTGATGGGCACAGATCAGACCAAGAGTGAATCGGCCATCTGTCGTGGTATCTTGTCCCCTCTCCCCCGTCTTCGGGGGAGAGCGGCTTGCGGATGGCCTGGTATGCGTCGACCGGCACCGTCGCGGGGATCGGGTTCGCGTTGTTGGCGGGACTGACGGGAACGTGCGTCGCACTCGGTTGGAGGGAGGCGGTGCAGCGGCGGGTTCAAGTCCATCGCCGCAGGATGTGGCGATGTTTTCTGCTGCTGTGTTCGGCCGTGGTGATCAGGCTGCTGGCCGATCCGGTCTGTTGAAGATTCGATGAGCCGTGCAACACAACACCGCCAAGTGTCGATTTGGGCGAAGCCTTCATCGACGGTCTTGGCGGTGGGTGTTTGTCGCTGTCCAGAGTGATCAGACTCCACAGCTTCTGGCAACCAGTTGTCGATGACTTACAACCAGTTGTCGATTTCCGTAAAGACGCTGTCAGTGCCAGAGTCATCAATAGCGTCGCCGTTCTGGTCGGCATTGCCCTGAGTGCTGGCAAAATATCCGTCTTGGCCGTCGCCTCCCGCCAGAACGTCCAATGCGAGGTCCGCTGTGACCGTGGCGGGCGTCAGCGTGTAGTCACCGTTGGCTCCCCCCTGCAGCGTTCCCATGAGATAAGCCATCCGGTTGTCAAACGAGTCGCCTGAGGTCCATTCGGCGAGCATCGCCGACAATGCGGCGGGGTCTTGCTCAAAGGTGGACCCCGCACCGATCAACAGGTCTTCGTTCGACCCACCGGTCAACGTGTCGGAGCCGTTCCCCCCGATCTCGATGTTGTTCCCATTCCCGCCTTGCAGCGTGTCGTTGCCGGCACTGCCCGTGAGAACGTCATTGCCGTCGCCGCCGACCAGCGAGTTGTCGAGCGAGTTCCCGATCAGCGTGTCGTTCCCCGATCCGCCGGTCGCGTCCTCGATCGATGTCGATGAGTCCAGCGTCAGCGCCAGATTATCGTTGACCGTCTGGTCCGTAGTCTGACTCAGGTCCACAGCCACCCCTGTCGTGCAGGCGGAGAAATCCAACTGATCGGTTCCGGAATTGTCGGTGATGGTGTCCGACCCGAGCTGATCCGTCGTGTCGAACGAGTACACGTCGTTCTCAGTGCCGCCGTCCAAACTGTCGTTCCCAGCCCCACCCGACAGCGTGTCGTTCCCCGACTGGCCCGCGAGGCTGTCGTTCCCCGCGTCCCCCGTGAGGACGTCATTGCCGTCGCCGCCGACCAGTGAATTGTCGAGTGAATTCCCGATCAGCGTGTCGTTCCCCGATCCGCCGATGACGTTGTCGATGGATGTCGCCGAGCCGAGCGTCAGCGATAGATCTTCATTGCACGTCTGGGTCGATGTCTGACCAAGGTCCACGTACAC
>JAYTIB010000757.1:0-8658 GCA_043732205.1 Schlesneria sp.
GGCGTCTGCCGCGTGGGATGAATCTGCTGGACCCAGCGCGGGACCAGTCCGTCGCGGGCGACGGCGAAGTAGATGCGCGGGCCGGTGATCATGTTTGAATTCGTCGCGCCAAACGTCGAGCACATCACGCCGAGCGCCGCGATCTTCGCACCGGTGGAACCGAACAGCACCCGGAAGACGTCCGCCGCGACGGTCTCGCTTTCCGCCAGATGGCTGGTGGTCAGCGTCAGGTGGTAACTGAGAATCGCGCCGACATAGACGACGATCACGATGCCGAGGCCCAGCATCAGAGCGCGGGGAACATTGCGCTGCGGCTCGCGAATCTCTTCGGCCACCGGGCCCAGGTTGATCCAGCCGTCATACGGCCACAACACGGCGATCATCGCGACGCCGATCGCCTTCCAGAAGCTCAGGCTGCTCGCGTCGCCCGGCGGACCGGCCCCCCACACCGGCTGCAGATTTGCCGGCTCGACTTTGCTCAGCAGGAACGGAAGCAGGATCAGTCCGGCGAGGAACGTCACCTTGGCGACCGTGGCGACGTTTTGAACACTGGCACCCCACCGCGTGCTGAACATGTTGGTGAGCGACAACCCAATCACAATGGCGATGGCCAGCGCGCCCTGCGCCCAGATCTCCATCGGGACGAGTTCCGTAAAGTAGATGACGGTCGCGCACGCCAACGCACCGACGGAACCGGTTCGCACGACCCAGAACTCGGTCCATCCCCACAGGAACGCGGGGAGGCGGCCATAGGCTTCGCGCAGGTACAGGTACGGTCCCCCCGCCTGCGGATACATCGCCCCCAGTTCGGCCAGCGCGAGTGACCCACACAACGTGACGATCCCGACGCCGACCCAGATGGACAGAATCGGCAGGAACCCATACGCCTGCAATTCCCTGTCGACGTTGCCAACCTTCAGAAAAATTCCCGAACCGATGATCGACCCGACGACCAGCATCGTCGCATCGAACAGGCTCAGAATGCGCGGCAGGGCGGGCTGGGAGGAAACCGGCGGAACGGATTCGTCGGGCATGCGCGCGATTCCAAAACCGGGGGGAAGCAAACAACGGAAGCAGCGGCAGCACTGTAACGTCTGCGTGCCCGTTCGGCGCGTCACCCATTGTGGTGTGTCGGACCATGATAGAAATGTGACAGCGTGGGCCCGGAGTTTTTACCACGAATCTCACGAATGACACGAATCCAAACAGAGGCTTGAGGGGTCGCCGAGTGAGCTTCAGACGCGGTCCGGCGGTCTGAAAACGAGCCTCTATCCTCACGTCTTTTCTGATTCGTGAAATTCGTGCGATTCGTGGTTCCCTCCTGTATTGTCCCGGTTGTCCCAGATAAAAATGTCAGCGTTCACACCGAGGGACTACACCTCCCGAACAGAGCTCAGATTCGGGACGGGATCGTCCGACGTTGGCAACGTCGCCTCGACAAACCCAGGCCGGTATAGTGCCTTCCCCAGAGTTGGTGGCTGTTTGAAGCGTCCATTCCGGAGGGTCGGCCAATGTCCGTGTCGCGACGAAACGTGCTGAAGCAGTTGGGGCTGTTGGGAGTCGGCTTGTCATGCCGCGCCGCCGTGGGAGCCGAGGCCGCTCCGTGGAAGCTGGCGACCTTTCAAAGTGATGCCACGCCGCCGGTCGGGCATCCCCTGTTGGGAAACCAATTCGCGCCGTCCAAGTCAGTGCTTGATCAACTGGAAGCGCGCGGCTTCGTGCTGACCGGGCCGGACGAGCCGTTCGTCGTGGTCTCGATCGACTGGTGTGAAGTTCGCAACGATGCGTTCCAGCGGTGGCGGACCGTGTTGGCAGAGGCCGCCGGCACGACGCCGCAGCGAGTCCTCGTCCACACGATTCATCAGCACGATGCGCCGTACTTTGACCTGACCGCGCAGAAGTTGCTCGAATCCTCCAAGCCGGGCGGCAAGATGCTCGACGCGGCCTTTCACGAGGACTGCGTGCAGCGCGCGGCCGCCGCGCTGAAGGCGAGTCTCGCGAAGGGAGTCGCTGTCACGCACATCGGGACCGGACAGGCGAAGGTCGAGCAGATCGCCTCCAGCCGCCGCGTCGATGAGAACGGCAAGATCAGTCACCGCCGTTACAGCCGCTGTGCCGATCCCGTATTGCAGGCGCTGCCCGAAGGGGAAATCGATCCGTGGCTGAAGACGATCAGCTTCTGGAACGGCGACAAACCGCTGGCCGCGCTGTCGGTCTATGCCTGCCATCCGATGAGCTACTACGGCGGTGGCGAGATCTCGGGCGACTTCCCGAACATGGCTCGAAAGATCCGCGACGCCGCCGATCCGCGCGTGTTTCAGATCTACGCCAGCGGCTGTTGCGGCGATGTCACCGCCGGCAAATACAACGACGGCTCGAAGGGGAACCGACCGTTGTTTGCCGAACGTCTGGCCAAGGGAATGGCCGGTGCCTGGACGGACACCAAACGGCACGCTCTGAAGAACATCGGATTCCACAACGAACCGATGATCCTGCCGCACAGCGAACTGCCGTCGATGACCGAGGCTGTGTTACAGGAGAAACTCAACGACGAAAAGATCCCGCTGGGGACTCGCGCGCAGATCGCGTTGGGACTCAGCTCGCTGAAGCAACATGCCGATGGGCACCACATCGACGTCCCGATGATCGACTTCGGCGTCGCTCAACTGGTGTTGCTCCCCGCGGAGAGTTTCGTGGCCTATCAACTGTTCGCCCAGAAGCAGCGGCCGGACAGCTTCGTGATGACACTCGGCTTCGGCGAAAGCGCCCCCGGATACATCCCGACCAATCAGGCGTACAAAGAGGGCTTCCGCGAAGAACACGGCTACGTGTGGAACCGTCCCGGTGCGGAAGACATCATTCAGACGGCGTTGAAGAAGGTGCTGGCGCGGTGACGTCGCGGTGAGCCGCAAAGCGGCGACCGAGTAAAGCCTGGGGCGGGCGCTTCGCCGGCCCCTGGGTCGATGGCATCAATTTGGTCTTGAGCCCCGGAGGGGCGACCGTGTCATCAATCAAATCGGCGTGTCGACCAAATCGGGGGGACCGGCTCAAATCCGGGTCACCCCTCCGGGGCTGGTGATGTGGGGCGGTCTCGTATTCCTGGGGCGGACGAAGCGTCCACCCCAGGCTTTACTCGGCCGCCGCTCCGCGGCTGAGGCAAACGCCGCTCTCAATCCGCGTGGCCGCCGGTCTATCGCCCGCGTCAGACCACGCACAGTTCGTGCGGTTCCAGTTCGCTGTCATCCAGGTCCAGTCCGCGCCAGATCAGCGTGGCGAATTCGCCGACATCGTCGATCCACGTTTCGGCCACGCGACCGCGCTGATCGGCTGGCAGCAGGATCAGCAGGCGCTTCGAGCCGAGCAGGCCCGCGGGGTTCAGACCGTAGTAGCGGTCGAGATAGTTTGACGTGCGGTAGCATTCGCGCAGCAGCGCTTGCAGAGTCGCGGGCTTCAGCAGTTCGGGGTCGCCGGTTGGTTCGAGCACGACCTGCAATGTCGAGTGCGGGTTGTCAGTCAGGACACGTCCAATCAACTCCACCGCCCGGCGTCGCGCATCGCTGTTCCAGACCTGCGAGCGGAACCAGAGCGTGAACGCTTGCGTCCGCTTCTCCGGCGGCGGCAGTGGCTGTGTGTTGTCGTCGGTCGCGTCCTCCAGATCGATTTCGGCGACCGGAACAGGTTCACCGGCGATCAATTCAAACGTCAGCTTCGGCGGCGGGAACGGATCGAAGTCGGTGTCGAAGATGTCCTGAGCTTCCTGCATCAGACCGTAGATCTGAGTCAGGTTCAGCGTCGGCGTTTCCAGGACGTAGTACGGCGGTCGCGGTTGAAACTTCAGACCGAGTATTTCAGCCTCGGCCCGAAACGCCGTCCCCGGCAGGATGGCCAGATTGAAGACCTGCACATCGGTGAACAGCCCGGTAGACGACAGGTATTCATAGCCGCGACGGATCGAGGTTTCGGTGTCGCCCGGCAGGCCGATGATCAGGTCCACCTTCACCCGGATGCCGACATCCATCAACGCCCGGACGCCGCGCTCGAACGCCTTCATGTTGTTGCGGCGGTCCATCAAGTCCTGGGCGAGCGGATCGACCGATTGCAGCCCGATCTCGACTTCGCTGAAGTTCGCGTCGCGCAGCAGTTGGGCGGTGTCGACATTGATTCCCTCGGACCGCAGTTCGCCAAAGTAGGTGAACTGTTTCGAACCGTCGGGCCGGGTCGGATTGCACTCGGCGAGCAACCGCAGGAAGTCGTCAAAGTCGCGCCGCTGGTTCAGGGTCGGATCGAGCAGCACGACTTCCGTGGCACCATGCTCGGCGGCGTGCCGCAGGTTGGCGATGATCTTTTCGCGGCTGACGAAGTACAGCGCGTCGTAACTCTTCGGGTAATAGCAGAACTTGCATTTGAAGATGCAGCCGCGGATCGTTTCGAGCATCAGCATCCGCTCATCGGCCGCGTCGAGAATGTCGGCCAGGTAGGGTGACGAGATGTCATTCAGATGCGGCAACGGCTGTCGAAACGCCGGCGGCGCGGGATGCGTCCGGCACCACAGCCCCGCTACGGCAGCCTGCGGTGTGGAATGGTCCCGCAGCGCGGCGAGCAGTTCCGCAAACGTCTGCTCGCCTTCGCCAATCGCCGCGAAATCGACGCACGTCTGTTCGAGCACCCACCCATTGTCCGCCGTGATCTCCGGCCCGCCGAGCACGATCTGCACCTCCGGCCGGCGCGTCTTCAGTTGCTGACAGATCCAGATCGTCCGGTCGATGTTCCACAGATAGCAGGTGAAGCCGACCAGCCACGGCTGCCGCTCCAGAATGGCCTCGACGAGCCCGCAATCACTCAGCGAATTCGCCAGCGTGGGCGGAAAGATCTGAATGTCATAGTCCGACTCCAACCCGCGCTGCCGGGCCAGCAGCGTGAGATACCCCGCCGCCAGCGGCACATTCCCGACAATCTCGGTCGGCCCCGCCGGAGGAATCGGCAACTGCACCAGCAGCACCTTGCGACAAACAGTCATGTGAAAAGCCAGTTCAGCATTGGTTCGGATCAGAGGGCCGGTCGGCGGTCACTATACGCGATGACGAACCCCTTGCGCACCGTGGGGGAGCAGGCCAACTCACCGCCAAACGACACCGCCCGGACAGCTTCAACGTCACCCGTTGCTTTGGAGAAAGCAATTCGGCTGCATCCCCACCAACCAAACCTACCAAGAAGGCTTCCGGGAAGAACACGGCTGCACCTGGAACCGCCCCGGCGCGGAAGACATCATTCAGGCGACGCTCAAGAAACTGGCGACGAGGTAGACATTTCAAATAACAGACCCAACAGAGTTCGCGAGTGACCCGACGAGAGTCAATCGCCTCCGTCAGAACGACGATGGACCGAACATGACTTCCCCGTATTTCACTCCGTTCGGCGTGAGCAGCCTCATGTAGACAACCGGGTCGATGTTTTCATTGAAGAACATGCCCGCCCCGTCGCACATGATCACGTTGACACCACCATGATGATTGGAGCTCGGCCGCGGTCGCGTGCCGATGGCAGCTTTGAGATCGCTGTTGATTTGCCAATCTTGAGGCGACGCACCAGCAGCCAGCTTGCCACCAGCAGCCAGCTTGCCACCGTCGAACCGCGTGTTCAGCGGTCGCTCGGCGGACTCGAATAGCGCACCGACGCCAAAGGGAACCCGGCCGTTGACGTCGTCGATGGGGATTCCGAATGCGATAAGTGTCGTATCCGTGTCCCACCAATTCCCCGCCTGCAAGTTCTCCGAAATCATGATAGTCTCCGATGTTCCATCGCCGCCTCCGATGTAATCGAGTGACGGTTGAAACACTTTGCTCTTCCGCCAGAAAACACCAGTGGCCGCAGCCACTTCGATGTCGGCCGTTTCTCCGGCGACGTCGTTTCCATCCCAACTCAACTGACCGAGCCGATGCAACCCGTCGGGGTCGCCGTGATACAGGCTCCTCGACATGAACCCGGCATTCACGACGTAGCTCAACCCGCCCGGTTGTTTGTGAGAGTCGGTGTCCTGTGGGCAGGTGAAGACGTGCATATAAACACGTTCGGCGTCGCTGATTCGCAGTACAGCGTCGGATGACTGCCCCGACTCGACGACGGCATTCCGTTGGATGTTCTTCAACATCAATGACTCGTCAAGCGGCGGCAGCAATATGATTGGCCAACCGACCGCAAGCTTTCCCCGCGCTGGACCGTTCGGGGCCGACATGATCCGCATCTCGTCCGCCAGATGTGTCAAATGGCCGCCGTTGGACGACGCGAAGTTTTGATGGGCGAACGCGATGTTGCGCATGTTGTTCAGGCACTCCATCTTTCTCGCAACGTTACGTCGTAGCTGAAGCGCCGGAACCAGAAACGCGGCCAGCACGGCCAGCACTCCCAACATCACGACGACTTCAATCCGAGTCAGCCCACCCCTGTGCCCATTGCCATCGATCGAAGTCCACGGCATGACATCACCTCTTGGAAAACTCGCTGTTGATAAACCGTTGAGCGCTCTGCAATCAGTCGGCCGCCAGCACGCTGCGCCAGCGTTGGGGCATGACGTCGAATGCGGTTGTGTAGGTTTCTTCGAGCGGGACCATCACGCAGCCGTTGGGTTCGAGGAACAGCGGCATCGCGGGGAGCGGTTGTCCGACGGCGGCCGGCTCGATGAAGGCCCGCGTGAGGAGATCGCATTCGTAGGCGACGAGCGTCAGCGGCTGGTCGGCGGGCGGCTGGTACGAGTCGTCTTCGATCTGCTCCCAGATGGCGGCGTGAACGCCGTGCGGATCGCGCGGGCCGGGAGCGAAAGGATCGACGATCAGCAGGTGAATGCGCCGCTCCAGCAGTTCGCACGCCTTGTCGATGAACGCCCGAAAGGCATGCTGGTTGGACTTGTTGCCGGGCGAAACGATCTCAATCATCGCGACGACCCGGTCTCCGCTGGAATGTCGCACGACGACGGAACTCTTCTTGCGACGGTAGAACACCGCTTCGGTCTCGGCGACGAACTGCGTTTGCGGCCGGGCCTGCAACGCGGTCGCCGTGCCGCCGTTGGTCCCATTGGAAGAGTTGTCCAAGCCGTCGTCGCCGCTCCTGCCCTGAAGAGTGAGCATGTCTCTCCCACACTTGCCCGCGAACTGCTCGGGCAGCGCGTAGTAGTCGGAGGAAAGCCTCCCGTTGTTCAGTGCGTCACTGATCGCGGAAATCCAGTAGTGATGAAACGCATGGAAAATCCCGGCCTCGACCCGCGTCCAATCGTGCATCGGCATGGCGGTTCCTTCGGAAAAACGACCGCGTTTGGATTGTACCGACTCACGTCACCGTGTCGTCACACCTTCTCGATCCACACCGCCACCTTCGCGTCTCCCACGTTGACCGGCTTGGCGTCGGGCGCGGTGGTGATGGATGAGGTCAGACTGTCGGCGAGCGTTTCGCCTTGGATCAGGTCGCTCCATTCGGTGAGCATCGTGTGGACTTCGGGTGCCGTGGTGGTGTAGCTGACTTGAATGCGGTTTTGGATTTCGAGGTTGGCGTCTTTGCGCAGTTGTTGGATCTGGCGGATGAAGTCGCGGGCCATTCCTTCGCGGAGCAGGGCAGGGGTGAGCGACGTCGAGAGCGCGAGTTGGATGCCCCTGTCGTCGCCGCTGACCCAGCCGGGGGCTTGTTCGGTGCCGACCTGGACGTCGTCGGGGGCCAGCGTGATCTCGTGGCCGTCGAGCGTGATCGTGACCGATTCGCCGGACCTCAGCGGGGCGAGTTTTTTGCTCTCGACGGTCGGCAGCTTTTCGCGCAGGACGTTCAGCAGCTTGCCGTACTTCGGGCCGAGCGTCTTGAGGTTCGCCTTGTACGTGTACTTGACGATGTCGGCGAGGCTCTCGACGACGGTGAGTTGCTTGACGTTGAGTTCCTCGCGGATGACATCGGCCAGCCGTTCGATGGCGTCCCGCGCAGCGGGGTCGCTCGATGAGACTCGCAACTCGGCCAAAGGCTGCCTCACCCGCTGATCGGCCATGTCGCGCAGCTTGTGGCCCAGCGCCACGACCGCCTGCGCCGTGGCCATCCGCGCGTTGAGGTCCGTGTCGAGCAAAGCGGCATCAGCCTCGGGGTAGTCGCACAGGTGAACGGACTCGGGAATTGTGGATTGCGGATTGCGGATTGCGGATTGAGAAGCAGCAGATGCGGCGGCGGAGCCTTCATTCCGCATTCCGCATTCCGCATTCCGCACTAGGTTCTGGTACATCCGCTCACTCAAGAACGGCACCATCGGCGCGAGGAGTTTCGTCAGCGTGACGAGCACCTCGTACAGTGTCTGATAGGCGGCGAGCTTGTCGGTGTCGCTGGCGTCCTTCGAGCGCCAGAAGCGGCGGCGGTTGCGACGGATATACCAGTTCGACAGGTCGTCCACGAAGGCCGCGGCGAGGCGACACGCTTCGGGCGTGTTGTAGTCGTCGAGCGCGGCTCGCATCCCGTTCGTCAGGGCTTGGAGGTTTGAGAGGATCCAACGGTCGATCTCGGGGCGCGAGGCGACGGGAACCAGCGGCGCGAGCGGATCGAACTCATCCAGTCGCGCGTAGTTCACGAAGAAGGCGTAGCTGTTCCAGAGCGGGATCAGGACCATGCGGCGCGTTTCGTCGGCGGGGGTGCTGGTGA
>JAYTIB010000758.1:0-3312 GCA_043732205.1 Schlesneria sp.
CCCTTCGGGTCCATCAAGTACGTCGTGTCCCAACCGCCGCTCGCGTTGAAGACGACGTAGAACGGCCCGCCGTAGCCGGCAGAATCCTTCTTGGCTTCGTCCGCCCGCAACAGTGACGACATCCCGATCGGCGCGGCAAAGCCAAGCCCCGCGAGGCTGCACAGCTTCAGAAAGTTTCGGCGTGACATTGTTGTTAACCTCGTTCTGGCCGTTCGCCGAAAGCCGTTGGCCGACAGCCGTCATCCTCGTTTGAGGGGAATGGGATATCGGCTGTCGGCCGTCAGCTTTCGGCCTTCGGCTTACTCGTACAAGAAATCGTGTTGTCGTAGCAAATAGGTCAAGACTCCGCGCCAGGCGCGAAGAGTGTAGTGTGGATCTTCGGAACGGAACTCTTCGCGGCCACCGCAGAAATAGGTTTCACGCGGCTCGTAGCGGCTCTGGGCTTTGGCGTCGGTGATGATGCCGGCGAACAGAGCAAACGTCCGTTCGATCTCCGGATGATCCGGTGCGCAGTCTTGGCCGAGCAGTCGCTGATGCAGACGGACGATCGCTTGGCGGATCTTTTGGTTGGCGGCGTCCTCGCCGGGGACGACATCCGGTTCGATCTGGGGGAAGAGCAGGCGTTTGGCCGGTTCCAAACGGAAGTCGCGCGCGACGTGATAGCAGGAGACATCGTTGGCCATGAGCCGTTGGATCGCTCCCATCGCTCCGCTGGGATCGGCGTTCCGTTCAGTGACCGTGATCGAGTCGATGCCGCCATACAGCACTTGAAACGCATCGTTCAATCGTCCCCACTTCTTGCCGAAGATCGCGGCGATCTTGCGTTCGAGCTGTTCGGGGCTGAGCAGCCGCACGATGCCGACATCGTCGAGCTCGGCCTTCCGCTGCGGATGTGCGGCGATCGTGGCGAGGCCGTCGGCTTGATAGAAGTCGCTGGCGATCATCGCCTTGATCGCCACTTTTAGATTGAACTTCGATTCGGCGAAACGATGGGCGATCTCTTCGATCATCGCACGCTGAGCCTGCAGCGCGCGACGCTTGCCGCCGAACAGCGGATCGTCGATGTCTTCCGGCGGTTGCAGAACTTTGCGACCCATCAGGATGTAGTAGACATGCTCGACCATCGCAATCGGGAACCGCGGATCTTTGACCGCTCGTTCGGCCAGCCATTGCGGTGCTCGCCAACGTTCGCTGGCGGGCATGTCTTCCCCTTCGAATCCGGCCTGAAACATGTCCTGATACCAGCCAGCCTTCCGCGGCCCGATGGCTCCCTCGAAGTTGAAGTCCTGGAACACGCCTGCCACCGGATCGATCGTCTTGTGGCAGACAACGCAATCGGCGGCTTCCATCGTGGGGACTTTGTATTTCGCCGCGACGGCGGAAGCGTCGGTGACTCGCGGGGCCTGCTGCATGACGTCGATGCCCAGAAAGTGCTGATAGAACATGCGGGCTCGCAGGCGATTGCGATTGGTCTCGGTCGAGGGGTAGCGCCGCAGGTAGTGGAACATGCTGAGGAACCCCGCGTGGGGATACAGGCCGGT
Source organism: Schlesneria sp. (assembly GCA_043732205.1). Taxonomy (GTDB): domain Bacteria; phylum Planctomycetota; class Planctomycetia; order Planctomycetales; family Planctomycetaceae; genus Schlesneria. The sequence goes on from JAYTIB010000758.1 coordinate 1,542, forward strand.
CACAGACTCTTGTGTCTTCCCGTCGCGGCCTTTCAAAGCCTTGAGCTTCGCGGGGATGTACTCGAACGGATCGTCGGTGTTCTTGAACTCGGCCTTGATGTCCTCGAAGATGCCGTAACCGCGAGCCGTGTAGGGCGAGACCATGATGTAGTCGGCCGTCGCCAGTTCGGAGAACGGCCGCTCGTTGCGGACGATGTGAGCGATCAACTCCAGCGGCTCGCGCAGCAGCGCGTCGCGGTAGACGCCCGCCAGATTCCAGCGTGCCCGCTGCCGCTCCTTTTCTTCGACCTGACTCAGATCGTGCTTGTCGTACCACAGCCGCGTCTTTTCGAAGTGGTCGTAAGACAACAAGGTCTCCGCATTGTCCTCAATGCCGACCGTCAGAAAGATATCGTTGAAGGCTTCTTTCAGCCGGAAGTAAAAGGCGTCTTCCTGCAGGATCTGGTCGAGGATCGGGTCCAGCGCTTGATCGACTTCGGCAATGTCACCCGAAGCGTGAGCAAGGGCGATCGCTCCAGAACGCTCCGGATTCTCAGCCGTTTGCAGCGTCCGCCCTCGCTCACGCTTCGGGTTACTTTCGACGGCCGCCCGCTCTTCGTCTGTCGGAAGTCGCCCGGCGAGAGACAGCGTCACGCGCCGCAGCAACCGCTGCGGCGAGATCTTCGCGACCCCGTCAAAAAACGGCGGAGCGTTGTAATCGCTCTTGGGCTCGGCCGGTGGCGGTTCCTTGCTCGGCGGGTTGAGCCTTCGGACGAATCGCTCCAGAACCCGATAGCCCGTCGAATCCGGTTTGAGAACCTGACCACCGCCATGATCCAGTCCGCCAGTCGCCTTCAGCAGCAACCGTGACTGATCCTCTTCCGTGGCCTTGGCCATCTTTTGAAAAGCTTCGCAATTCTGTTGAATCCATTTCAAATCGTGGGCGTGATCCGGCATGCGCGGCGACAACACGAACTCGCTGTCGGCGGCGTCCCCCTTGCTGCTGTGACAACGGAGACATGTCCGCTCACCCACTTTGGCCCAGACCTCCTCTTCGAAGAAACGGTCTTTCAACGTGCAGGCCGGGGCGGATTGAAGTGGCGCGGACTGAGCCGGCGGAGACTCCGTCTGCCCATCCAAACCCCGGCAAACCGCAGCGGCCCCAATGAGGCCACCGGCCAGGATCACCAACGGTGTCCATCGCCAAATTGTCCCGCTGTTGTGAGGCATTCATCGATCCTGAACGGAGAACCCATTCGCACGGGCGGTGAACAACCGACCAATGTCGGAGTCGAACACATGGGGATGAGGTGTGGGGGCGGGTTTGGAACAGAGGATTGGCGTCGGGATTCTAATTCACCAATGGTTCGCCCGACAATCACCACGCCGCCCAACGGAGTCCCGACCATGCCGATGGCGTCGTTGTCCTCACCGAGTGACGATCATCAAGCACGCGCGTCCGCCTCCCGGGCCGCGGTGATTCGTTCTTGGCCAACGGATGCCGCAACCCGCATCGACGTCCGTCGCGCGGGAGGATTGTCCGGTTTCTGCGACTTTGACGGACGCGAAGTTTGGGAAACGTGCGATGAGAATTCACGTTTCGGAGGCACGTTTGCCTCCATGTTGTATTTTTGCAACGTCTGCAGAGTCCGTCCGGAATCCTTGGATTCAATCGGAATCGACTCACTCCGAGCACTTCTGGTCACTAAAAGTGACATAAAATGACTGATCACGATTGATATCCGTCTTGCAGACGGTATTCTGGAGTGAATAGGAAGAGGTTGACAGGGAG
>JAYTIB010000759.1:0-8651 GCA_043732205.1 Schlesneria sp.
AACTCACTGGGACTGATGTCCCCAGGGCCACCGCAATCATGCGAACGATTCTCGTCACCGGCGGAGCCGGATTTTTGGGAAGCCATCTGTGCGAGCGGCTGCTCGAACGGGGCGACAACGTCATCTGCCTGGACAACTTCTTCACCGGGCGGAAGCAGAACATCCTGCACCTGCTTTCCAACCCGCACTTTGAACTGATCCGGCATGACATCGTGCATCCGATCTCCGTCGAGGCGGATCAGATTTACAACCTGGCCTGCCCCGCGTCGCCGGTGGCCTACCAGTTCAACCCGATCAAGACGATCAAGACGTCGACGGTCGGAGTGGTCAACGTGCTGGGCCTGGCCAAACGCTGCAAGGCGCGCGTGCTGCACGCCTCCACGTCCGAAGTTTACGGAGACCCGACCGTTCATCCCCAGACCGAAGACTACTGGGGCAACGTGAACCCACTCGGCCCGCGCAGTTGCTACGACGAGGGAAAGCGGGTCGCCGAGTCGTTGTGCATGAACTACCACCAAGAGCACCGGCTGGAGGTGCGGATCATCCGTATCTTCAACACCTACGGCCCGCGGATGGACCCGAACGACGGCCGCGTCATCTCGAACTTCATCACCCAGGCCCTGCGTGGGGAACCGCTGACGATCTACGGGGACGGTCAGCAGACCCGTTCGTTCTGCTATGTGGACGACCTGCTCCGGGGGATGGTGCAGTTGATGGACCAGGACCAGGAGACTGGTCCGGTCAACATCGGCAACCCCGGCGAGTACACCATGCTGCAACTCGCCGAAGAAGTGCTGAAGGCGATTCCCGAATCCAAGTCGACAATCACGCACGTCCCGCTGCCACAGGACGACCCCAAGCAACGCTGCCCGGACATCACCAAAGCCCGGTCGCTGCTCGGCTGGTCTCCGACCATCGATCTCCGTGCCGGCTTGGCGCGAACCGTCGACTACTACCGCGGCGAACTGTCGGACAGCCGCTGATCTGATCGCAGGCTTTGATTGACCGAATCAAAGCCCGTGCGTCGTGAAGCCGGTTCAACTTCCGGACAGTTCCCTGACACTCGCCACACCGTGGTCGACATCCTCGACCGACGTGAACGGGCCGACGCTGAAGCGGACTGTCCCGCCGCGATCGAAGGTTTCCAGGAACCGATGGACGCCCGGCGCGCAGTGCAGGCCGGCACGTGCTTGGACTCCAAACGACTCGTCCAGGATCGAGGCCGCTTCCTGCGGGGCGAAGCCGTCCACGTTGAACGACACCACGCCGACGTGCGGCACCCCGAGTCCGTGGCCATACACGGTGACGCCGCGAACGGCCCGCAAGCCGACCACCAGTCGATCCGTCAATTCCGCCTCATGCCGGTGGATCGCCGTGATCGTCCGTTGCTGTAGAAACATCAATCCCGCAGCAAGTCCCGCCAGGCCGGGGGCGTTGTGATTGCCCGCTTCATAGCGATCGGGCATCGATTCGGGTTGCCGATCGTCCTCACTCTGAGTCCCCGTGCCACCCAGACGATAACAGTCCAACGCCTGTTCAACACCGGGGCGAATGTAGACCAACCCGGTCCCGAGTGGACCAAGCAGTCCCTTGTGGCCGGGGCAGGCGAGAATGTCGATCGGCAACTCGGCCAGATTGATCGGCCAGTGCCCGGCGGTCTGGGCCGCGTCAACCAGTGTCAGCACCTTTGCCTCGCGCGCGACGGTGCAGATGTCTTCGATCGGCTGAACGATCCCCGTGACATTGGACGCGTGCTGGACCGCCACCAGCCGTGTTGTCGGTCGCAGTTGCGCCCTGACGTCACCCGGTTCAATACGACCATTGGGATTGGGACGGAGGATTGTCACTTCAACACCGCGATGATCCTTCAACCAACGCAGCGGACGCAGGACGGAATTGTGTTCGAACTCGGTCGTAATGACATGGTCACCGGGGCGGCAGACGCCCATCAACGCCAGATTCAAACCGTCGGTGCCGTTGAACGTGAAGACGATCCGGTCCGAGCTTTCGGCGTCCAGCAATTGCGATGCGAGTTGACGGCAGCGATCGACGATCCGCTGTGATTCCACCGCCTCGCGGTACGCGCCGCGTCCCACGGCCACGCCGATCCGTCGCTGGTAGTCGTCGACTGCGGAATAGACCGCCTCCGGCTTCGGAAAGCTGGTGGCGGCGTTGTCGAGGTAGACGCGCATGGCGGAAGCAACTGAGGGTCAGCGGGAGGCGGAACTGTTTCAAAAGACCCAACAAAAATGGGGCACGCTGGCAGCGTACCCCACGGTTTTGTCGGGAAGCAAGGCGGTCGGATCAGATCCCTGGAACGTCGAGATGCTCGGTCTCGGCGATCTTGCGGAGCTTCTCCAGCGCCCGGGCTTCCAGTTGCCGAATGCGTTCCTTGGTGACCCCCAGCTTCGAACCGACCTGCTCCAATGTCTGCGGTGCGGCCCCCTCACTCAGGCCATAGCGAGAGATGATGATCTCCCGCTCGCGTGAGGGGAGTTGGGAAAGGATTCCCATCAGGGCCTCGTGCTGGCGGTGATTGACGAGTTCGTCGGTCAGACCGGCGCTGCGGGGATCGTGCGACTGGCTGAAGATCTCATCGTTGCCGGTGCGGAACCGATCCATTTGAGTGTGCTCGGCCGGGATCGACCGGGCATAGTTCTTCATGATCGCCCAACTGGCGTACGTCGAGAACTTGAAGCCGCGGGTGTAGTCGAACTTCTCGATGGCGCGAATGAGCGACATGTTGCCGTCGCTGACCATCTCGAAGAAGCTCACATTGGGCTTCATGTGCTTCTTGGCAATCGAGACCACCAGCCGCAGGTTGCTGCGGATCAGGAAGTTCTTGACGTCGTCCGCCTGCTGCTTCAGCCGTTCGACTTCGTCCATGTCGCGCGTCTTCGGCCGGGCGGGGTCGAGCTTCTTGCGCAGTTCCGAGGCTTTGAACTTCAGATAGTTCATCTTGCGGAAGTAGTAGACTTCCTCGTCCCTGGTCAGCAGCGGGATGGCGTACAGACTGTCGAGGTACGGCGGCAGACCGGGCGGCGCCTTCACCGCCGAGCCCTTGCGATCGGACGCGGGGAGCGCCGCCAGGATCAGTTTGTCGGCCCCCTCGGCGTGGAAGTCGGGGGCGTCCATGAAATCGATCGGCTGATTCAGGATCTGCTCGGCGCGGACTTCGGCGGCGAGCCGGTAGATGCTGGTTCGCGTGCGGTTGAAGTCGCGAGCCAGCGTCTCCACGGCCACACCCTGGGCGAAGCGGCGGTGGATTTCCCGCTTTTGATCGTTCGTCAGAGAGTTGGCGGCGTTGGGGAACACGGCAGTCTCGGGATGTTCTCGGTCAAAGTTCTTGAGGGTGTAACGAACGGTCTCGGGGGATCGGCCAAAGTGGCGGGCCAGACGGTGACTGATGTCGGTCGGACATCCACCGGCTTGCGCCAGTCGCCGGGCTCGCTCGACCAGCTTTTCGCGCTCGTCGAGCGAAACCTGGGTGAACTTGGTGCCGCGATCGACTTCATCGGAATGTTTGGTGACGAATCGTTCGACAGATGACTTCAAGAAACCGACGCGCTTGCGACCGCCAAACCGGAACCGGCGACTCACGAGCCCCTTGTCGCGCCACCGCGAGACGGTCTTGGTGGAGACGTTGTAGCGGCGGCTGACGTCTTCGACGGTCCAGACTTCTTCACCGGCATTCTCGGCGGCGATTTCGGCACTGTCGGACAGATCCTCGACGAAGCAGCGCAGATCATGGACGGCCTCTTCGCCGGTCAGCACCAGATCGGGGTACATCTCGCCACGGTAGCTGGTGATCTTCTCACACAACTCGGGGTAGCGGTACGTGCCGCCGGGGTCCAGTTCGTTCAGCAGCCACTCGGCGCGTTCAATCTGCATTAGCCGGGCGTCGCGCGGGGCGAACTTGATCTGCTGATCTTTCAACTGTCGAAGAGCGGGATTTCGATAAAGTGACATTGGTGTTTACCTCCTGCCGGTCGTGAACCAGCCGCACACCGTCGCCGAATCAATGCCGTGCCAGTGAGATTGTCAAACTGACACAATTCAAAACTGATCCACTGTGGAAGCAAACGCGATGCCCACTGTGGCTGGCCCGTCTTACGTTGGCGGGATTGGAATCGCTGGACTGCGCCAGACTGAATTTTGCGTTGGCTTGCCTGCCAATCGTGGATCGACGCGCGGGAACGTGCGTCTATGACACCCGGATCATTCGGAAAGTTCACATTTTCAAGATTTCAGACGATCTGGAGAGAATCTGGTGACGAAGAGTTCGCGGACTTCGCGGTTTCATCACTACGACTCTACAGCAGCCCGACGAAGCCCCGGCACAGAATCGAACGGAACTCTGCACATTCGCGCTGATTTCACGCAGTCGACGCGAGTGGAACTGTGAACGCGCGAGTGTACGACCGTTAAAGGCCCGCGCGTCATCCAGCAGTTGGCCGGTGATACGAACTACCACAATCTTCGAAGGCAATGGCGGTTTCGGAGCTTTGCCGCTGTCAGACCACCGCGGTCATTGCTCCAGCGAAGCAACAACCACAGCAGGCGTCGTCGGTTTGAGGGCGACCTTTACAAACCCTGAAATTCCAATGATTAGGGCGGCAAGAACGATGATGATCCCCTGCCACAATTTCGGGTTGGTCCGCATGCCGGCGAATGCCTTGGAACGCCCGATCAAGGCCGATGACAAAAAGAACACAGCCAGCGCCAGCAGAATCTTTGTTCCCATCAGGCCGTGATACAGCCCCTTGTCGGAACCGCGATGCAACGGGGCTCCGACAACCAAGTAGTTGTAGAAACCGCTCAGCACGAACAACGCGATGCCACCGTGGATGAATTTCTTCCACTTGGCAGAAACCAGTTCCTTCAGTTTCGCATGGGCTTCTTCAGGAAGCTGTGCGGCTGCCGGTCCGAGAACAAACCTCAGAAAGACCAGACCACCGACCAGCACAACGGCCGTTCCGACGTGAATCCAGCGTGACGCGATGGCGATCCAATCAAATTCCATATTGGTCAGAACCTTGCATGACCGACGCTGCCAGCGTTGGTCCGGGGATGTGAGCAACGAAAGAGTTGTTGTCCGACGCTGGCGACGTCGGACACCCAGTTTGGCCGGCGCGGAGTATAGTCGGCGAACGCCTCATTGACACTCGTGCCAGCTTCACGTCATCAAACCGGTGACGATCTTCCCGGCCGACACCGGCAGCGGCCGGTTCAGCTTGTCGCGAATCTCGGTATGCGGATCGATTCCCATCAGCGCGAACACCGTCGCGGTCAGATCATCCAGCAGGACGGGATCCTTGTCCGGATAGGCGGCCTGTTTGTCGGACGTTCCATAAACAAATCCCCGCTTCGCTCCGCCGCCGGCGAGCAACACCGTGTAGCACTGCGGCCAGTGATCGCGGCTGATGTTGTCGTTGATCTTGGGGGTCCGCCCGAATTCACCCATCCAGACGATCAGCGTCTCATCGAGCAGTCCCCGTTCTTTCAAATCCAAGATCAGCGTCGGCAGCGTTTGATCGGTGAGAGGCAACTGGTAGTCGCGCAGGATCGGATACATCCGGGTGTTGTCGAAACCGTGAGTGTCCCAGCCGCCGGATGTCGTCCGGCCGCCGATGTTGTTCGCGAAGTAGACATTGATGAACTTGACGCCGGCCTCCACCAGACGCCGGGCCAGCAGACAACTCTGTCCGTAAGTTGTCCGACCGTATCGGTCGCGAACTGTTTGAGGCTCGGCTTCCAGATTGAACGCGTCGCGAACCTTGGACGAGTTCAGCATCGACAACGACTTTTCGTAGTAGGCATCCAGACCGCGGGCGGCCGAAGAGTAGTCCAGCATCTTTGCCTGACGGTTGATCATCTGCTGGATCTCGCGGCGGTTCTGCAACCGTTCGGCGGTGACGCCGCTGGGCAGGCTGAGTTCCGGCAGTGCGAATCCCGTTTCGTTCGGGTCGGACGTCACCAGCAGTGGATCGTGGGCCTTGCCGAGGAAACTGGCATGTTGCCCCGGCGTGATCTCACCGTCGCGCATGACATGCGGGAACGCGACGAACGTCGGCATGCCACCCGACACCGGAGCCAGCCTGTCCACGACCGAACCGTACGCGGGGAACAGATCCAAGGTGTCGCGCAGGCGAATGTCATCCAGCGGCGGAGCGTGCCCGGTCAGCGCGTAGTACGCCGCCGAGTTGTGGTTCTTCATCGTGTGATGCACGGTCCGCGCGAGTGTCACCTCGTTCATGACGGCGGACATCTTCGGCAGTTGGTCGCAGATGCGAATCCCCGAGGCCGCGGTGTCGATGACCCCGAAATGGCTGCGCACTCCCGCCGGCGCATCCGGTTTCGGATCAAACGTGTCGAGGTGACTCGGCCCGCCAAACTGGTACAGGAAGATCACCGACTTCGCGCGGCCCGGCCGAGTGCCAGTCGCCCCAGGGGCACCGGTCGCTTCGCGGGCTTGCAACAGCTTCGGCAAAGTGACACCGAGCAGCCCCAGGCCGCCGATGGACAGCGCGTTGCGGCGAGACATTGAATTGGCGTTCATCCGATTGGCTCCAAGCGGTCCGTGGGCTCAGCGCCGCAGCAGAAATTCGTGCGAGTTGATCAGCCCCCACGTGACGTCTTCCAGTGCGATGCGCAGCGATTTGGCAGATTCCGATTTGGCAGACTGAGCTTTCGCAGTCTCAAGGTATCGGCAGGTCTGGTTCAATTCGTCAGCCGTGGGCGCGCGGGTGAGAGCCGTCCAGTAAAGTTCCGTCACCAGATCCGGGATCGCCCGTTTGGACTCGATCAGGGAATCGAGCCGGTTTCCCGGCTCCGCCAACATCGTGTTGACCAGCGATCCGCTGACGAGTTGAAACGTCTGCGTCAGGGTCGTTTCGTCCGAGCGTTCGCAGTCGCACGATTGCAGTCGCGGCGGCTTGCCGAACACAGTCAGGAATTGATCGGCGGCCGACGTTCCGCCTTCCTGACGGCGAACCCGATGGAGTGCGGGGAGCTGGGCCGCTCGCGGTCCGGTGGGGAAGCCGCTGAATTTCAACGGGACATCCAACACTTGGCTGGTCGCATCCAGCAGTTGTTCCGCCGACTGACGACGGATCAGGGCGTGGCTGAAGTTCGATTCATCGTCGCGATTGGTGCTGTTGGGTGCTGAAGCGGTCTGATACGTGTTCGAGTTCAGGATCAGTCGAAGCAGTTGCCGCAGGTCGAAGGCTCGTCGACTCGCCGGCGCGTCACCCGTGCCGCGGAGTTGATCGCACAGCGCGTCGAGCAGCTCGGGATTGGACGGCGGATTGGTGGCGCGAAAGTCGTCGACCGGATCGACGATCCCGCGGCCCATCACCTGTTGCCAAGTCCGGTTGGCGAGCATCCTCACGAAGCGGTCGTTGTCGGCCGACGTCATCCACTCCGCGAGTGCCAACAGCGGATCTGACTGCGGGTCCACGCGGCTCGCCGCTCCCAGGAATTGCGGAGCCCTGGTCTGGTCGGTGCGGGGATCTTTGGCATCTCCGGCGGCACTCATGAACACGATCTGCTCGCCGTCGAATTCGTGGTTGTCGTTCTTGTCGCGGCGGTTGTTCTCGATGATCTTGTAGTCGACCCTCGCGAACACGCTGCCCCAACTGTAGTAGTCGTCCTGAGTCCAGCGGTCGAACGGATGGTTGTGACACTTGGCACACTGCAACCGCGCGCCGAGAAACAACTGGGCGGCGGCTTCGGACCGCTCGAACGGATCGCGCAGCGCCCGGTAGAAGTTGGCGGGCGGAACCTCATAGGTGCTGCCTCTGGCCGCGATGATTTCGCGCACCATCTGGTCGAGCGGCTTGTTCGTGGCGAATGAATCCCGCAGCCAGCCGTGAAAGTTCTCGACCCCTTTGCGGTCCAGTGTTTTCTCTTCGATGCGCAGCAGGTCGGCCCACTTGAGTGCCCACCAGTCGGCGAACTCGGGACGCTCGAGCAAGTCGTCGATCAGGTCGGACCGCTTCCGCAACGACGCATCAGCAACGAACCGGCGCGCTTCGTCTGCCGTGGGAAGAATTCCCAGCAGATCGAGGAAGAGTCGCCGGACAAACGCCGCATCGTCGCAGGCGATTGACGGATTGATTCGCAGACGCCGCAACTTGGCAGACACCCGCTGATCGATCACGTTTGCCGGCGCGGGGGCCGTCCAGACGAAGTCCGATCGCGCGGGCAGAAACGCCAGTCGCACTGGAACTTGTTGCTGAAGATACCGCACCAACACCGTCGTCTCGCCCGCTTGCAGGCCGGTTACGAAGCCGTTCGGCGATGTCTCGGCGATGGGCGCGGAGATCTCGTAGACCGCCTGCGACGTGACGTCGCGCCGCGAGCCGTCGGAAAACTCCGCGGTCACCGTCAGTTGCACCTTCCATCCCGCTGACATGGCGTCCGTGGTCGAGTTATCCGTGGTCGCGATCCGTTCGGACAAGGCCGCGACCGACGCCGGTTGCAGAAATGCTTCGCGAGGTGAAACGATCAGCTTGACGAGCTTCCGGACATGGGCGGGATCATCGGGAGTTCCGGCCGCGATCCACTCGCGCAGCACACGGTACTCCGCCGAAGTGATGTCGAACCGCCGGCCCCCTTCATGGGCAATCTGCATCGTCGGCTTGAGCAGC
>JAYTIB010000760.1:0-3310 GCA_043732205.1 Schlesneria sp.
AACGGGACTACTGTAGTCCCGTCGCTCCGCCGACGGGACGGCTTTGGATCACCGGTCACTCCTAAACCTACCGCGCTGACCGGACAGTGGAAGTGTCTCGTCTTTTCAGTCGTTTTAGCCCGGTGGGCGGTAGATCGTAGCCCACGGCGCGAGCCGTGGGTTGAGTGGTGCAGGTGCCGCATTGGCCCGGAGGGCGATACTTCGATGAACCTTCGACGTCCTTCAATGTGTCGCCCTCCGGGCTGAAGGAGCCCGCTGCCGATCCCCCACGGCTCGCGCCGTGGGCTAACATCTACCGCCCTCCGGGCTGAAGAACTCTCGTCAGCCTTCAGCCATAAAACGACCGGGTTAGCGATGTAGGTTTAACCTCGCATGGTATTAACGGCCCGCTTGCGTGAATCGATGTTGTTGCGCGCGGTCCGCGGTCATTCTCCTATTTGCTCGGCAGCCGCACAGTGCCGTCCCAGTTCGCCGGTGCGGTGCGGTTGTGCAGGACGATGTGTTGCATCAGAAAGTCCTGCGCCCGGTCGTTGGCCGGCATGCCGTGCAAACAGCGGTACGCCTGATCCCACCGGCCGGCGATGAAGTGCTGGACGCCCTGTTCGTACTCGTCGACCATCGCATCGGTCAGTTCGGGGTCGTCGGCCAGCGACGGAAGCAGCTCGCTGACGACGACCGGCGTCTCCATGCCATACGGCAGCAGCCGGGCCAGCGTGCGCAACCGGCCCTCGTTGGCGGGAAGCCGCAAGCGGGCGATCTTGGCGGTGGCTTCGTCCAGCACGATCGGCACGCGCAGTTGTTTGGTCATGCTTTCCAGCCGGCTGGCCAGGTTGACGACCGGACCGAAGACGGTGACTTTGACCTGCTCGGCCGTGCCGATCTTGCCCGCGACGGCGCGGCCGTGGGCGATGCCGATCCCCATCGCGAAGTCGGACAGCGGGTGATTCTTCATGGCGGCCGCCTTGGCGAAGGCGGCGCGAATGCCGAGCGCCGCGCGGCAGCATTGCACGGCGGCATCGGGCGACGGGAACGGCCAGCCCCAGAAGCCCAGAGTCGCGTCTCCCTGGAAATCACCGGTCACTCCGCCGTGTTCGAGGATGTGGTGTGTCATCACTCCCAGCGCGCGGCTGACTCGTTCCAACAGGCCGATCAGGTCGCCCGCTTCGATCTCGGCGCGCTGGCTGAATCCGCGCAGGTCGCAGAACATCACGGTGATGTCGCATTCGCTCGGTTCGAGCAGCGTGGTGTCGAGTTCATCGCCCAGCGCGGCCAGAACCGGGGGCGCGAAGAACTGCCGCAGGCCGGCCTTCTGTCGCTCCAACCGCCGGGCGCGCACCACCGAGCTGATGATCTCGGCCACCAGTTCGGTGAACTTCACGTCGGCTTCGAGTTGCAATGCGTCGGACAACGTTGTTCCAGGGACGAACGTCTTGCCCATGTGTCCCGCGATGTACAGGCCGGTCGGTGCGGTCGCCAAGCCAGGCACGGGCGTGCAATAGGCCCAGTCGAACTCCTGCGTCAGTGTCTGCTCGTTCTGCTGCGCGGCCCCCATTTCCCAGATGTGCAGGACGCTGGCATGCCGCCGATCGAGCGCCTCTTCGACGAGTCGCCGGCTGGGGTGGAATGTTCCCGCCGTCTCGCGCCGGCGTTCCCAGTGCAGCATCTGGATTTCTTCGCCGCCGCCTGTCGCCACGATGGCGACCGCCTCGGCGTGGACGACCCCTTTCAGCATCAGGTTCACCAGCCGGTGAAACAGTTCATTGTCGTTGCGCGCCCCGGAGATGACCTCGGGCAGATGCGTCAGGACTTCGATCCGGTTCTCGGGATCTTGGTAGCGGATCTTGCGCAATTCCTGCGGCTTGAACGCGACCTCTTCGATGGGCTGGGCCAGGCTGGTGCCGTCCTGTTCGGCCTCGGTCAGATGGAACGATGTTGTCCCGATTACGAAGTGCTGACCGACCTCGACGCGGCACGAATCGACCGCCTCGCCACCGAAGAACAACGGATTGCGAGCGGAGGGCAATCGCGTCAGTTGGACGTGGCCGGGCCGGACATCCAACTGCACATGGCTGCGGGAAATCAGCCCGTCCCACGGCACCGGCAACTCGGCGGCATCGCGGCCGATCACCAGACGCATGCCCGACGACAACCGATGACGCCGCGTCTGCGCGGGCTTTGCACCCTGCACAATCAGTTCAAGCACTGTCGCCCCCCTTGCTGGTCATTGATGTCAGGGGTTGCGTCAACGACGTGCGGCGGCGGCGGCGACCGAAGCGCAGCCAGCGCGGTCCGCGGTCGCTCAACACGATCACGATCAGCCACCACGATCCCGCAACCAGTCCCAGCACCAGCAGCAGCGCGCCGATCGCCGACGACACCATGCGCGACTGCAAATCTTCGACCGCCTTCAGCACCGCATCCTTGCGTTCCTGCACGACGGCCACCCAGCCGGTGTTTCCGACGGGGCTGAATGCGGCCAGCCAGACACCGCCATAGTTTGCCGCGTCCATCTGACCGACCGGGTCGACATAGTGGCGCGTGCGGTCGAATTCATACGTCGAATCCCCCGAGCGCGAGTTTTTGACGAACTGTTCCAAGTCATCAATCACGTCCTTGTCGGCCACCCCCAGCAGGCGGAGCTTGGCGAAATCGGGGGCCTTCATCCGCGCGAGGTGTTCGTCGGTCATCCAGTCGTGGGCGAGCAGGTTCCACTGCCGGTGACCATCCAGATCCCGGCTGTCGACAATGGCGAACTTCCGTCCGACACCGTCGGACCGCTGTGATCGCAGGCTCTTCTCGTAGTCCTGCAACAGGCTGCTGAGCGACAGGGTTCGCGCCAGCACGCCGATCACGCGCATGTTGTCATTCACCGCGAAGACGGGAACGGACAACGCCACGACGTATCGGCCGGTCGATGTGCCGCGATAGGCGATCGACACGTGTCGCTCGCGAATCTGATGCACGTCGACGGGGATGTCGTCGGGGGGATAGTCGAACCCGCCGCCGTGGAAGTAATCGCGGAACGACCAGTTCTGATCGAGCGTCGCCGACAACGGGTCGCGCCAGCGCTGGTATCCGCCAGCGTCGAGCAGGAACCAACTGGCGTCGTCGGACCGTTCGAGCGACCTGCGGTGCCGGTCGCTCTTGGCCTTCAGGCGGTCCAGAAGTTTCATCATCGGCTGCCGCTCGTCCTTGGGCTTGCTCGCGTACTCGACAATCGACGTCTGCAGATCCTCGTCCGAAGCGATGACCTGCAACTCGCTCAGCCGGTCGTCCAGTTCGCGCTTGATGCTTTCGGCGAGCAGATTCG
>JAYTIB010000761.1:0-8641 GCA_043732205.1 Schlesneria sp.
GTAGTCCCGTCGCTCCGCCGACGGGACGCGCGGACAAGGTCGCCATTCCACTGCAACCCGACTTGAACCAGGCCCAAGTTCCCACAGATTTGAATCCAACGGGTGACTGCCCGTCAAAGGATTCCCGGTTTTTGCCGATGTTTGGGGCCACAAGTGCCATCCGATCCGGCCTTGCTATAATCCCGCCGACTCCATCAACTCGTTTAACCCGGAGCCAACGGCGACGGCGAATCGAACGAATACCGCCACGAAAACTTCAGCGACATGCCCCACGAATTCCTCAGTGACTTTCTTTCCAAGCTGCAAGACGCCGGGGAGCTGGTGCGCATCGCGGCTCCGGTCGATACCGCGTTGGAAGTGGCCGCGATCACCGACCGGGTCTGCAAGTCGTCCGGAGGCGGACCGGCGCTGTTGTTCGAGAAACCCAAGAACAGTTCGATCCCGATCGTCACCAACCTGCTCGGCAGCCGAAGGCGGCTGTGTCTGGCGCTCGGTGTCGATTCGCTCGATCAACTGGCCGACAAGATGAGCCGCCTGCTGCAACCCGAATCCGGCGGCTGGCTCGAAGCGCTCAAACTGGTGCCGTCGATGTCGGGACTGGCGAAGTTCGCCCCGCGAGTCATCAAGACGGCGGTCTGCCAGCAGGTCGTCAAACTGGGGCGCGATGTCAACCTGTGGGACTTGCCGATCCCCCGCTGCTGGCCGGATGAATCGAACCCGGTCATCACCGCAGCCCAAGTCCTCACGCATGATCCCGCCACCGGCGCACGCAGCGTCGAGCGGTTCCCCGTGCAGGTCGTCAGCCAGCAGCAACTGGTTCCCCACTGGCACCGACACCACGCCGGTTTTCAACACTGGCAGACAGCGATCCGCGAACAGCGGCAGTTTCCAATCGCGGTGGCTCTCGGCGGCGATCCGCTGCATGCCGTGATGACTGCAGCTTCGGTGGTCTCTCCCGCAGACACGCTGCTGTTGGGCGGCTTTCTGCGCGGCACGGGACTCGACCTGGTCAAGGCGAGGTCCATCGAACTCGAAGTTCCCGCCGCGTCGGAAATCGTGCTCGAAGGTTACATCGACTATGCCGCCCCGCTGACGAATGCGCCATCGATCGCCGGTGGTGCCGGTCACTACCTGCCGGCCGAGCCGTTGCCGATGATCCAAGTGACGGCGATCACCCACCGGGCGAATCCTCTGCTCCCGGTGATTGTGCCGGGACCACCTCCATCGGAGGAATCATGGATCGCGTTGGCAGTGGAACGCCTGAGTCTGTCGATCGTGCGATCGACCATCCCGGAAATCGTCGACATCCATCAGCCGTTCGCCGGGTCGGGCCGCAATCTGTTGTTCGTCAGCATTCGCAAAGACCATCCGCTGCAGGCCCGGCAAGTGTTGAATGCCTTGTGGGGTTCACGACTGTTGGGCCTGAACAAGATCATCGTCGTCGTTGATGCCGACGTGAATGTTCAACGGGAGGACGACGTCTGGTTCGCGGTCAGTTCCAATGCGAATCCAGGTCGCGACCTGATCGTCAGCGACGGCCCGACTCACATGGACGACCTCCTCACCGAACACCGCGGCCTCGGCCAAAAACTCGGCATCGACGCAACGAGAAAACTTCCCGAAGAAGCCCACAACCGCACGTCCCCGCAACCCCTGACAATGCCATCGGACGTCTCCGCCCCACTGCAACAACGCTGGCACGATCTCGGCCTGCCAGACCTCTAAGAGCCTATCTGAGAAGGGGTCGGGAGTCTTTTTCATGCCGCACGACGTCGCTCACAGTGGCTCAAAGCGAGGCGTTAAGGCATGAAAAAGACTCCCGACCCCCTCGCGACGGCGGCTGTTCGGACAGCATCTAACTTACGACTTCTGACTTCCTCCCCCTATCCACCATCCACTACCCACTTCCTCCCCCCATGACCACAACCACTGTCGACAAATCCGAAGCCCGAGTTCGCCAGATGTTTGGCGAAATCTCCGGGCGCTACGACCTGATGAACCACCTGCTGTCGGGTGGCATCGACATCTATTGGCGGTGGCGCACGGTCCGCGCGGTGGCTCCGCAGGGGACCGCTCCGATCCTTGACGTCTGCACCGGCACGGGCGATCTGGCGATCGCGTATTGGAAGAAGGGGCGGGGGAAGATTCCGGTCGAGGCCACGGATTTCACACCCGAGATGCTGCGGATCGCCGAAGCCAAACGCGACAAACGGTTCGCAAAGCAGCTTGCCGCCGGAGCGGCGTCGCTGACGTTTCGCGAGGCGGACACTCAGCATCTGCCGTTCGATGACGATCAGTTCCAAATCGTGTCGGTCGCCTTCGGTCTGCGCAACGTCACTGACACCGAACGGGGACTGCGTGAGATGATCCGAGTCTGCCAACCGGGTGGCCGGGTCGCGGTGCTCGAATTCTCGATGCCGACCAATCCGCTGTTCCGTTGGTTCTATCGCGCCTACTTCAAAAACGTGCTGCCCCGCATCGGCCAACTCTTCGCGAGAAACCGTCAAGCCGCTTACAACTATCTGCCTGAATCCGTGTCGCAGTTCCCCTACGGCAAGGCCCTCGCCGACAAGATGTCCAACTGCGGCCTGTCAAACGTCACCTGGACCCCACTGACATTCGGCATCGCCACCCTGTACGTGGGGAAGAAGGCCGAAGGCCGGAGACCGGAGGCTGGAGTTCCTCCCACAGAACCGATCGACTGACCACGCCTTCTTCCTCTTCCCTATCCACGACCCACCATCCACTACCCACTACACCATGCGTAATCTCGTCGTAGCCATGACCGGTGCCAGCGGAGCGGCGTATTCGTTGCGCCTGCTCGAAGTATTGGTCGCCGCGGGTCGGACCGTTCACCTGACGATCAGTCCGGCCGCCACGGAAGTGTTGCGGCACGAACTCGATTTGAAGGTCGATCTGGATGCGTTCGACCCGCAACAACTACTGCCGGCCGACAGTCAGGCGGCGCAGGACAGCAAGCTCAAGCTGCTCAAGCCGGACACCGGAACCGGCCAGGCGGCCAGTTCGATCTTCAGCGACAGCACGGTCCTCACCGGCAAGATCGTTTACCACCATTACCGCGACTACAACTCGGGGATCGCCAGCGGATCGTTCCTGACGGGAGGCATGGTCATCTGCCCCTGTTCGATGGGAACGCTGGCGAGCATTGCCACGGGACAATCGCAAAACCTGATTCACCGCGCGGCCGATGTGCATCTGAAGGAGCGGCGCAAGCTGATCGTCGTCCCGCGCGAAACACCGCTCAGCGTGATCGCCCTCGACAACATGAAGCGGCTGGCCGAAGCGGGCGCCACCATTCTGCCCGCGATGCCGGGCTTCTATCACTCCCCGAAATCGATCCACGATCTGGTCGACTTCGTCGTGGCCCGCATCTGCGACCAGCTCGGCGTGCAGAACGAACTGATCCAACGCTGGGGCGACAAGCCGGCCACGTGATCATCACTGCATGCGGCAGGTTGTGAAACGTTTAGCCCCAACGCCAACGGCGTGGGAGCGGATGCGAGGCGCACCGTTGATCGCACGCACGCCGTTGGCGTTGCGGCTAAACGTGAAAACGACTCATTTGGAACCGCGCGAAGTAGGTCACTCGTCCAACGCCTCCACCGCGATCTCGCCGATCTTTCCCGCCAGTGGATTCACCACGCCCTTGCCGTTTGGGTGTACTCGGTTGCTGAGGAAGACCACGTACAGCTTGGTGCCGGGATCGATCCACAGCGACGTTCCGGTAAAGCCGCCGTGGCCAAACGCACGAGCCGAGAACTTTGTGCCGCGGTTCGACGAGTACCTCGATCGCATGTCCCAACCGAGGCCCCGGATGTCCTCGGTCCGCTCTCCCTTTTGATCCGTGCCGACGATCGTCGTTGGAGTGGTCATCGCAAGCCACGACTCCTGCTTCAAGATGCGGCTCTTGTCGTTGTCGATTCCCGCCAGCACGTCGGTCGCGTACTTCGCCAGATCGCGTGCGGTACCGAAAAGACCAGCATGACCGGCGACGCCATCCAACCGGAACGCGCGGGGATCATGCACCTCGCCCTGAATCCACTCCCCGTTCCGTTTCTCGGTCGGTGCCGTCCGCCGGCGCAGTTCTTCCGACGGCAGGTAGGTGGTGTCGGTCATCTCCAGCGGTGCGAAGAGCTGGTCGCGTGCGAACTCGTTCAGCGGAACTCCGGACACCCGCGCGACCACTTCGCCAAGGATCATGAAGTTCACGTCCGAGTACATGAACTTCGTCCCCAACGGCGCGACTGGCTTGAGTGCCAGCAGACGCTCCTTCGCCTTCAACGGGCCGTCGAGATAGTCGGCCAGTGCGTTGTCGGGAATCAAACCGCTGCGGTGGACCAGCAGATCGCGAATCGTGATCGCCTCCTTCCCTGCGACCGCGAAGTCGGGCAAGTGCTTGGCGACCGGATCGTCGACCGACAACTTGTGTTGCTCTGCCAGCTTCATGATGGAGGTCGCAGTGGCGAGCGGTTTCGTCAGCGATGCCAGATCGAAGACCGTGTCGTCGGTCATCGCTTCGGGTTCGGGTTCCAGCCGCTTGTCACCGTATGCCTTCAGCCAGACGACACCACCCGGTCGACCGATCAGGACCACGCAGCCCGGCAGCTTCTTCTCGGTGATCGCTGCGGCGACGAGCCCGTCGATGTCAGCCAGTTTCGCCTCACGCAGCCCCGCTTCGGCCGGAGTCAGCCGCGGGAGATCGGCCGCCGCGAGAAAAGTGACATGGGCAGCGGCCAGGACAATAGCGAGCAATCGATTCATCAACTCGACTCCGTGGTCATCAACTCGAATCTTTGGAACCGGGTCGCGGAATCACGTCGCGTCTTTCTGACCCGACTCGTTCGTGTTGCCCGCAGTGCCGTTCTGACTCGCCCGGAAGCGGCGGATTTCCTCTTCGAGTTCGCGGCGCTCGCGATGCAGGTCGACCTGGGTCAGCCGGGCAAACGCCAGCGTCGACAGGGCATCTCCGATCGCCACCACCATCATCGCGAACACGAGCAGCAACACCCCCATCCAATAGGCGAAGAACACGCCGGGGCGCCCTCGAAAGAAGGCGTCGAGTTGATCGCCCAGCGGAATCGCGACGCCCAACACGAACAGCAAACCACCGACCACCAACCGGTGCCGGATCTGCCGTTCGGCGATCGCATACGCCGCTTCATTCACACGCGTATTCCCGATCAGCCGCCGGTGAGCCCACCATTGCTTGAGCCCCACGACAGCCGCGGCGGTCAACAACAACGCGCCCACGATCAGCGCGGGCAGACTGTCGGTGTCGATTCGGATGGGGAGTGGCATGATGGGAACTCAAGGGATCAGCACACGGACTCTGCAATGACGTTCAAGCGAGAATCCCTCGCACAATGTTGCCGTGAATGTCGGTCAACCGGTATTGGCGACCCTGATAGCGGAACGTCAGCTTGGTGTGGTCGATGCCGCAGAGATGCAGGATCGTCGCCTGCATGTCGTGGACATGCACGGGATCGGCGGTGATGTTCCAACCGAAGTCGTCGGTCTGACCATAAACCGTTCCCGGCTTCACACCGCCACCCGCCATCCACCAACTAAACGCCCTGCCGAAATGATCGCGACCCTTGGGGTTGGTGGGATCTCCCTGTCCAAACGGAGTCCTTCCAAATTCGCCGCCCCAGATCACCAGCGTGTCATCGAGCATGCCCCGTTCCTTCAGATCCCGGACCAGCGCGGCGGACGGTCCCTCGGTGTCGCGGCACTGCTGTTCGAGCTGGGTGAACAGGTTGCCATGCTGGTCCCAGCCGGAATGCATGAGTTGGACAAAGCGCACACCGCGTTCCAACAGCCGGCGGGCGATCAGGCAATTGCTGGCATAGGTTCCCTTCACCAGCACATCGTCACCGTAACGATCGAGCGTCGCCTTCGTTTCGCCGGAGAAATCGACGAGGTCGGGAACACTGGTCTGCATCCGAAAGGCCATTTCGTACTGGGCGATGCGGGTGTCGATCTCCGGGTCGCCATAGTCGGCCAAGTGCGCGGCATTCATCGCGGCGATGTCATCCAGCAACAACCGTCGGGCTTCGCGGCTGACTCCGGGCGGATTGGCCAGATAGGGAACCAGGTCTCCCGTATTGCGGAAGCGGACTCCCTGATAGCGGCTCGGCAGAAAGCCGCTTCCCCAGTAGTAGTCGAAGAAGAGTTGCCCGCAGGTCTTCCCCTTGTCGCTCGATGTCATCACGACGAACGCCGGCAGGTTTTCACTGTCGCTGCCGAGTCCGTACGACAGCCACGCTCCCATGCTCGGCCGGCCAGGCACTTGCGATCCAGTCTGAAAGAAGGTGACGCCGGGGGCATGATTGACCGCTTCGGTGTGCATGCTGCGGACCAGGCACAGATCGTCGGCCATCGCCCCGACATTCGGCAGCATTTCACTCAGCGAAATACCGGACTGGCCGTACTTCTTGAACGGCTTGATCGCCGGCTGGCACGGCCACTTGCCGTAACCGCTGGACATCGTCGACAACCGCGTCGTCCCACGAATGGTGTCGGGGATGTCCTTCCCTTTCATCTCCTGCATGACCGGCTTCTCATCGAACAGATCGACGTGCGACGGACCGCCACCCTGCCAGAGCACGACCACGCGCTTGGCCTTGGGCAGATGATGCGGCAGATCCGGCAGCCCCTTTTCGCCGGCCCGGGCGGACGGCTGTCCCATCAGCGATGCCAGCGCGGCCAGCCCAACGCCGCTGGCGGTCGAGCCGAACATCTGGCGGCGAGTCACGCGGGCGATGTTCTCGAATTGCAGGTCGTTCATGGTTCGTCGCGCTGGTTGAGTTTCGAAAACATGGCCGCGTTCTTAGGATCGGCGTATCAATGGCTCTCGTAGCATGGACGCCTCGTCCGTGCGGCCCAATTCAACAGTTGGTCACGTCTTGCCGCACGGACGAGGCGTCCGTGCTACGTTTGGTTCTCGCCAACTCACGAAGTCATTCATGCGCTGCCCATTGGCGACAGGAGGGCGTTCATTTTCCGTGGCCGTATTCAGAACGCAAGCTCGATACACCGATCTTCACCCGGTCATTCTGTTGAACGCGATGCTCGTTCCGGACGGCTCGTGATGCAACGACGCTTTCACTTTCAAAACAGGCTCAGCAGCGGATCGCCCGGACAGATCACCAACGGGCGTCCCTGTTGGTCTCGCAGTTCCAAATGTTGCGGAACTCCGAGTGACTGGTAGACCGTCGCCACGAGGTCCATTGGTCGAACGGCGTTGGCGGAGGGATACGCGGCGTGGCGGTCCGAGGCTCCATAGACCTGTCCACCGCGAATGCCTCCGCCGGCCAGGACCGACGTGAAGCAACCGGGCCAGTGGTCGCGGCCATCGGCACCGGCGCCCGCATCGCTGTTGCGTTGGCCGATGCGCGGCGTGCGACCGAATTCACCCGTCCAGATGACCAGCGTTTCGTCGAGGAGTCCCCGTTCCTTCAGATCGTCCAGCAGTGTCGAGAACGCCTTATCGGCGACCGGCATCAGGCGGTCTTTCAGGTCGATGAAGTTGCGGGAATGAGTGTCCCAATAGACGCTGACATTCTTGATCCCGTCGTTCGGCCAGAAGACCGTCACCAGTGACACGCCCCGTTCGATCAATCGACGAGCCTGCAAGACCGACTGGCCGTGCGGATTGAGTCCGTAGCGTTCCCGCATCTCGGGCGGTTCCTGCGAGAGATCGAACGCTCCCTTTGCCTCGGCCGAGTTCATCAGCGCGAAGGCCCGCTCATAGTGCCGCGACATCTGCTGCATTGGCGTTCGATCGTTGCCGCGTGTTTCCAGACTCTGAAGCAGCGTCTTCCGGTTCTCAACCCGTTGTCGTGCCACTTCGCGCGGGGGATCGAAGTCGCCAACGTGGTAGTCGGTCGAGTGCGGATTCGCGTCGATCGTCAACGGGTCGAAGGTGGGACCGAGCCAACCCGCGAATTGGCCGTGACTCTCTTCGACAAACCGCGGCACGTCACCCGGCAGCTTGGGCCGCATTGACACGAACGGAGGGAGCGGAGGTTTGCCGCGTCCGAGCTTCGACAGCACGCCGCCGATGCTCGGCCAGTCTTGTCGCAGGTCCGAAGTCGGTGGCGGTGCCTGACCGGTCAGCAGGAAATGCGTGGCCGGAGTGTGGTCGACATTGTTGTGCGTCATCGAGCGGATGATCGCCAGTTGGTCGGTCCGTTGAGCCAGCCGCGGGAAATGCTCGCAGATCTGGATGCCAGGCACGGCCGTGGAGATCGGCTGAAACTCACCGCGAATCTCGCGCGGCGCGTTCGGCTTCATGTCCCACGTGTCCTGATGCGCGGGACCGCCCCACATGAAGAGCAGGATGCACGACTTCGCCCGCCCAAACGCCGCCGCCTGCTGTTCGGCAACCACTTCCTTCGCGGCCGCTTGTGCGGCCATGTAGTGAGGCAACGACAGCCCCATGAATCCGGCCGTCCCCGCGTAAAGCAGACTGCGCCGGGAGAGCGTGTGCCGTCCGCCCAGACTGTTCGGCGGCAATGGATTGATCGGCATCTTTACAGCTCCGAATCCTTGCGACGATCGCGGCAAACTTACTGTAGTCCCGTCGCTACTGTATTCCCGTCGCTCCGCCGACGGGACG
>JAYTIB010000762.1:0-8640 GCA_043732205.1 Schlesneria sp.
CGACGGGACGTCCCGTCGGCGGAGCGACGGGACTACAGTACGAACGGCGGGACTTTCGAACAGCGGGCCCGCCACGTTTTGTCGGTCTATGAAGACCGAGCGGGTCGCCCGTTTCCTATCGATCCGTGGGATGCGTTGCGGCAGTCGATCAACGCGGTGTTCGCCTCGTGGCACAGCGACCGGGCGCGGGCGTACCGGCAACATCACGACGTGCGCGGTGTCGTCGGCACCGCCGTGAATGTGCAGGCGATGTTTCCGTCGGAACGGTCGGGAGTCCTGTTCACGATCGATCCGAACAACCCCGCGTCGGGTGAGATGATTCTCGAGGCGTCGTGGGGACTGGGTGAAGCGGTTGTCTCGGGCGCGGTCACTCCCGACATTTATTTCGTGGACGCGAAGACGCTCGACACGAAGCGCGAGGAACCGGGCTCGCGGCCGGGAAGCGAACCGGCGCTGACCGGCGAACAGCGGCGCGAGATCGCGGAACTCGGCCGCCGGATCGTCGCTCATTTCGGCGTTCCCTCCGACATCGAATGGGGCATCGCCGACGGACGGGTCGCCCTGTTGCAGACCCGCCAGATCCGCGGCCTGGAGATCATCGAAGACACCGAGCGTGGTCGTGTGGAGGAGATCCAGCGCCTCAAGAAACTCGCCGGTGACGAGCCGGCGGTCTGGGTCGTCCACAATCTGTCCGAGACACTGCCGGCACCGACCCCGTTGACATGGGATCTGGTCCGCTGGTTCATGAGTGCCCAAGGGGGCTACGGCCAGTTGTACCGCTTGCTGGGACAGCGGCCCCACGAGCGTTCGCCGGGTCAGGGCTTCTTGGAGTTGATCGCCGGGCGGATCTACGTCGACCCGCGCCGCGCAGCGGAGTTTCACTTTGGGCGGATGCCGTTCGAGTACGACGTCGACGAGGTGCTGCGCGACCGGACCACGCTCGATCGTCCGCCGGCCCGATTCAACTTCGAACAGACCGACTCGTTGTTCTTCTTCCGGCTGCCGGGCCTGCTGCTGAACATGCTCCGTGGGGCACGCCGCATGAAGGCAATGTCACACTCGCCATCGGAACGGTTTCGAACCGTGGCCGTCCCGAAGCTCGAAGCATTCTTGAATCAAACGCGGCAGACTGACCTGCATGCGGTGTCGACACCGGATCTGGTCCGCGAGCTGCTCCGCCGGCGGGACTTCGTGTTGGCTGAATTCGCCGGGGAATCGCTGGTCCCCGGCTTCTTCGGGGGTTTGGCTCACGACCAGTTGCGGCAGTTGCTCGTTCAACTGCTCGGTCCGGACGAGGGCGATCGGTGCCTCGGTGCGCTGACGACCGGCTTGGAGGGGGATGTCACGGTCGAACAGAATCTGCAGTTGTTCGAGATCGCGAAAGGCCGGCGCGAGTACGAGGAATTCCTGCGAACGTACGGGCATCGGGCGGTCAACGAGATGGAGTTGTCGCAACCGCGCTGGCGCGAGGACCATCAGTTTGTCGATCGGATGATCGAGCGGTTTCGGGGTTCGCCCGATGCGTCTCCGCGCGAACGGCATGCCCGCCAGATTGAACTGCGGCACCAGGCGGAAGCGGCGCTGCCGGGCCGGTTGATCGCGGCGGGCGGATCGTCGCTGCGCGGGCGGATTCAGCACCTGATGCGGCAGGCCCAGCAATTGTTACCCCACCGCGAATGGGGCAAGTTCCATCTGATGCGCGGTTATGAATCCCTGCGTGACGTGCTGGTCGAACTGGGCCGGCGCTGGGATCTGGGTCGCGATGTGTTCTTCCTGCATCTGGACGAGCTCGATCGGTTCGAAGCGGATCGCGCGGGAGCGGAGGCGCAGATCGCCAGCCGCAAACTGCGCTGGCGGTCACTGCCGAAGTTGTCGCTGCCGGATGTCATCGATTCGCGGCACTTGGAGGACTTCGGACGGAACCGGCCGGTGGTCGCGACGGGCGCACACGAGCGGCTGCCGTGCCGTCAAATCGCCACCGGAGCGGCGCGGGGCGTGGCGCGCGTCGTGCTTGATCCCGGTCATGTCACCGAACTCGGCCGCGACTACATCCTCGTTTGTCCCAGCACCGATCCCGGTTGGACGCCCCTGTTCGTGAATGCCCGCGGTCTGATCGTGGAGCGCGGTGGAGTTCTCTCGCACGGTGCGATCGTCGCGCGCGACTTCGGCATTCCCGCCGTGGTCTTGGAAGGGGCCACGCGGTTGATCCCGGACGGGGCGCTGCTGGAACTCGATGCCAACCACGGGACGATCCTGGTGCTGCCAAGGGACCGCACATGAATAACCGTCGTGATTTGGCGATCGCAAACCGTAGCACGGACGCCTCGTCCGTGAGGCATGACGTGACCATCTGTGGGATGGGCCCGCACGGACGAGGCGTCCATGCTACGGCTGCTATTGATCCACCGGTCCCAAGCGGCGCGGGCGCACTGCCGCAATCATTCGCAGTGAGGTCATCCCCATGATGGACGCGATGACGCTTCTCACCAAATGGCTGGTCCGGGTGGTCGATGTTCCACTCGGCTGGCTGTTGTCGTTGCCGCGCGACGTCGCGCTGCTGCTGTTCGCCGTGGGGACGGCGCTGCTGATGACTCTCGCCCGCCGCGTGGTCACGAATCAGGATCTGCTCCATCGGTGCTCGGCGGACATGCGACAGTTGAAGCGGTTGATGCGCGATGCCCGGAAGGCCGGGGACAAACAACGAATGGGACGACTGCGGGCGACGGTCGGCCAGATCAAGGGGATGCAACTGGCGGCGGATCTGCGCGTGCTGGTTGTCGTGTTGATGCCGGTCGCGGTCCTCGCGGTGTGGGCCAGCGAGCGGTTCGATTACATCCCGCCCCGAGTCGGAGAACCGCTTGTCGTGCGCGCCTCGTTCGTCGTGTCGTCAATCGACCGGGTGACACATCTGGTTCCGTCACCCGATCTGGAGCTGCAGTCGACGGCGATTCAAATTGTCCAATCCAACGCACAGTCACCACCGCGGGGGGTTGCCGAATGGACCGTGCGTCCGACCGAAGCGGGTGAGTATCCGTTCACGATCCGCCATCAGGGGGAGTCGCTCGTCCACCGCGCGGTGATTGGACGGAGTTGGTACATGCCGCCGTTTCAACAGCATTCCGGCGAACGCCTGACACGGACCGAGGTCGTGCTGCAACGGTACTTGCCACTGGGCAGTAGTCTCGGCAGCGAATGGACCGGGTTGCCCCCGTGGATGATGGGCTACCTGATACTGACATTGGTCCTGGTGCCGGTGCTGAAATGCGGTCTGCACGTGGAGTGAGCTTCGAGTGCCACAGCGCGGCAGATCTACCGTAGTCCCGCCGCTCCGTCGGCGGGACTTGCTTCAACCAGCGTCCCCACATTTGGACGGCATCACTGAGGCGGTCCCGTCGGCGGAGCGACGGGACTACAGCTTAGCCGGCTTGATCACCGGTCCGAATCCGGCCGGTTCCTTCGGATTGGGAGGCGGGGCTTTCGCCTTGCCCGCGAGCACATCCGTAATCGTCTTCTGGAGATCGTCCGTCGTGCCGGAATAGGTGCGCCGCAGGTAGATCTCGCAATGCGTGAACGCCCAGCGGGTCTGGCCTTCTTCGGTCTGTCCCAGAACCTGGAACCATGTGCCGTCGGTGAATGCCAGCATCATGAATTTTCCGTCGGCTTGTTTCTTGACCCCGACCACCAGCGGCAGATCCGTGGCGATTCGTTTCAGCAGTTGCGGAGTGTGCTTCTGCTTGTCTCCTGTCAGGTTGATCGGAATCCGTTGGAACGGTGCGTCCCCCTTCAGGTGGTCCTTGACGATCAGCACCGCGGAAGGCTTGGCCGCGTCGAGCTTCTCGATCGTCGCGGTGAAGAGGTAATCACTGTCGTCGATGAATTCCTGCAACGGAAACAGGTTCTGGATGAACGCGAAGCCCGTCGCGGCGACAGAGCCAATCAGCGCGCAGGCACAAAACATTCCGAACAGGATCCGGCGGCGCGATCGCATGGAAGCAGTTCCTTCTGGGAGGTGGGGCGTAACCAAATGGCCGGGGATGACAAGTGTTCATACCGGATTCGCGGTCGGCCTTCGAGCAACTCTTTGAATGATTTCGGCGACCAATCGTCTTGGGCTCCATCAGCAAGAACACCAAAAACAAACGCGGGCCAACGCGCATGTCACAGGGCGTCCGACACGTGAAAATCGACACTTCACACATAGGCCGGCAGGAAGACTCAATGACAGGAAGATTGAGGACAGGAAAATGAGAACAAATCAAATTCCGGGGAGTTCATCTTCCTGTCCCAAATTTTCCTGTCGAAGTCCGCAACTCACGGTCGCCGCTCAGTTGCCGGGCCGCCAGGAGACGTGATCCAGAGCCTGTCGGCATCGGCGAGAAGAGTCTGAAAATCGACAGCGACTTTTTTAAGGCAACGAATCAGTCACTTTCAAAATGAATGTCCAATGCCTTTTGGTTGCGGCTTCACCGGGCCATGGACTGCATGGCGGTGGAACCGTCTCTTCCGGACGATCGCCGCTGCGGGACAGGATGAGCAGTCTTCATTGACTTTGCGTTTCCGCCCCCCACATACTGCCGCCCACTGATGCGATCGCGCCCGGTCGGCAGTCTGGCAATTCGGGATCATGCCGTTCGGCGTGCGGGGCAAAACATAAGCGTTCACCTTGAGGGCAGACCCATGAAGTTGCGGATGAATTCGTTGGATCAGGTGTTTCGGTTTGTCTTGACGCTCGGTCTGACCGCCGTGTTGGCCGCGTCTGCGGGTGCTCAACCAGCCGCACAGTTGAAGCCTGAAGAGATGGCGGTTCAGGTGCTGAACGCCGCCAACAAGGCTTACAACGAAAAACAGTTCGCCCCGGCGACGGAGCGCTATCGCGAGTACCTCAAGACGTTTGGCAACCAAAAGGACGCCAATCTCGCGCGGTATGGATTGGGGCTCTGTTTGCTGGAGGCACCCCAGAAGGATTTCAAGCTCGCCGTCGAAAACCTGAATCCCGTGGTGGGAGTCGCGGACTTTGCCGAGCGGCCGATGGCTCTGTACTACCTCGCACTCGCCCATCGTGGTCTCGGTCATGAATCACTCGCGCTGGGAATCGCAAAGCCTCCCGAAGCGGCGCAGCATCGCACGAACGCGAACCAACAATTCACGCCCGCCGCCCAGCGGTTTGGTGAGGCGGCGGCGGCGTTTGTCGCCCGCACCAAAGCCACGCCCGCTCCGTCCGCCGAACAGATCGCCGCGGACATCGAATGGTCGAACCGGGCACTGTGCGACCAGGCCGAGATGCTGATTCGCCTGGAGAAACTGAAGGAAGCCAATGACCTGCTCACGCCGGCGCTCGTCGCCGAGTCGACCCAGAAGAGCAAGTACCGTCCGACGCTGCTGTACCTGCACGGGCACGTCAGCTTCCTGCTGAAGGATTACGTCGCCGCCGGCCGGTCGCTCAGCCAGCTCGCCCCGTTCGCCGACCCCGTATTCGGCCCGCATGCCCAGTACCTGCTGGCACGGGTTCACCATGTCGCGGATGAACGTGACGAAGCGGTCAACCTGTACGACGCGGTCATCAAGGGCTACGACAAGCAGAAGGTCACGGCGCAGCAGGCCCTGCAAAACCAGGCCAACTTCGTGAATCAGCCGGAAGAGAAGGCGCGACTCGAAGCACTGGTCAAGTCTCCGCCGGACTACGTCGGCCGCGCCAGTTTTCATTGGGGCATCCTGCTGTTTGAACAGAAGAAGACCGCCGAATCGCTGGCCCGCTTTGCGACGTTCACCCAGCAATATCCGCTGTCACCGCTGGTGCCCGAGGCTCAATTGCGGGCTGGGATGTGCCAGGTCGAACTGCGACAGTTTGCTCCGGGAATTGCGTTGTTGCAGCCGCTGATTCCGCATCCGCAACTCGGCGATCGCGCCCTGCTCTGGACGGGACGCGCCCAACTCGGTGCCGCCGATCCGACGCAGGCCGCGCCGTATGCCGCGGCACTCGCCGCATCGATCACCAGTCTCACGCAGGCCGCCGACAAGGCGAACCAGCAGATCGCGCAAGATCCCGACGCCAAGTTGCGTCGCGCAGAAATGCTGTTGGATCTCGGCGACTATCAACAACTGGCGAAGCAGTTCCCGCAAGCCGCGGCCACGTATGAGACCGCCTTCAAAGAGAACCACGCGCCGGATCGCAACGAGCAGTTCCTGCAGCGCCGGGTGACTGCGTTGCACTTCGCCGCCCAGTTCGATCAGTCCGATCAGGCGAGCACCCAATTCCAGCAGGCGTTCCCCAAGAGCACGCTGTTGTCGGAGGTGTTGTTCCGCACGGCGGAGAACGCGTACGTCCGGGCTGCCGCCATCGAGCCGAACGTTCCCACCAGCAAGAATCCCGACATTCCCAAATGGTTCGGCGAAGCGGTCAAGCGGTATCAAGTGGTTCTCGACAAGGCGCCCGAGTTCACCTACGCATCCTTGGCGCGCGGGCGACAGGCGCTGGCTCAATACCGGCTGGGTGACTATGCCGCCGCCGTGAAACTGTTGGGAGCGATCCCCGCCGCCGACTGCAACGGCGAACTGGCGGTGGTGCCGTACTATCTCGCCGACTGCCTGCTGCGTGGCATGCCGACCGACACCAGCGACGCGCTGGCCGCGGGTCGGCAGATTGAAGTTTTGACGGCGGCGGTCAAGGCGCTGGACAGCTTTGTCTCGGCGCAGGGGAACGAACCCGCCAAGGCCGCACCACAAACTCCGGATGCCCTGTTGAAACTCGGCTACTGCCATCAGCGCGTGGCCGCTCAAATCGCCGAACCGCAGGAACGGACGGCGCGGCTGACCGCGGCCCGTCAGGCGTTCGAGCGGATCGCGGCGCAGTTCGCCGCGACGCCACAGGCACCGTTCGCGGTGTTCGAACGGGCCAATTGCATGATCGCCATGAATGACCCCAACGGGGCGCTCAACGAGTTCAACCGCTTCAAGACCGATCCGCTCAAGGCGGCACCGGTCGCGCCACTGGCCTTTCTGCGAATGGGGACGTTGCTGCGCAGCCAGAACAAGCCGGCTGAGGCGGCGGCCGCATTCCAAGAATGCCGGGCGAATTACGAAGGCGCCCTGGCTGCTGACCCGACCCGCGCGGCTTGGGCACCGCTGATTCAATACCATCACGGGCTCGCCCTGAAAGAGCTGGCGCGCAAGGATCCCGCGAAGCTCGACGTCGCCAAGCTGACGGAAGCCAGGGCACAGTTCGATGGCCTGAAGCAGAAGTATCCCAACAGCGCCGAAGCCCTCGACGCCGGCTGGCGCGCGGGACAGTGTCGACGGGAAGAGCACTTGCCACGGCTGGTCGCCGCGCGGGCCGTCCTGATTCGCACTGATGCGAAGCCCGAGGAAGTGGTCGCCGCCAACACTCAATTGCAGGATGCGGTCAAGCAACTGACGGAGACCGCCACGTACTTCGTCGCTCAGGCGGCGCTGGCCGTTCAGCAGAAGCAGGCGGGATCGGACGTGCATCAGCAGGCGCTGTACGAAGCCGCCTGGTGCTACCAATGGGTGGCCGATGTCGAGATCGACGCGGCCCGCAAGAAGTTGGTGGACGAAGCTCTGAAGAAGCTCGCCGATGAAGCCGCCAAGAAGCCGGCGGGACTCAAGGGAGTCGTCAACGCGAGGATCCCCGAGATTCCCGCCGCGACCATTCCAATCCAACCGTCGGAAAAGCTGGCCCGTGATCAGTACACCGCGCTCGTCGCCGCCAAGCAGGATTCTCCGTTGAGCATCACCGCGCGATTGGAACTGGCGGAAATGCACGCGCGCCGCGATGAGTTCGACCCGGCCATCGCACTGCTCAACAACGCCCTGACTCTGGAACCTGCTCCCGAGTTGGAGGAGCGGCTGCACCTGCGGCTGGGGGTCTGCCTGGTCGCGAAGAACGATCAGGCCGGTGCCTTCGCGCAGTTCTCCGCTGTCGCCGCCAATGCCAAGAGCCCGCTGGCACCCGATGCCCGCTATCGCGCGGGTGAATGCCAGATGCAACTGAAAGCCTGGCCCAAGGCGATTGAACTGTGGGTTCCGTTCCGCGATCTGGGTCCGCTGCAAAACATCGCGGGCTTGAGTGATCGCGTCCTGTTGCGACTCGGTCATGCCTATGCCTTGGCGGGTCAATGGGATCTCAGCCGCACCGCCCACGAAACGCTGGTCAATCGGTTCGGTCAAAGTCCTTGGAAGCACGAAGCCCGCTACGGCGTCGCCTGGGCTTGGCAGAACCTGAAGCAGTACGACAACGCGGCCAACGCCTATCAACAGGTCATCAACGAGACCGCCACCGAGGTCGCGGCCAAGTCGCAGTATCAACTGGCCCTCTGCCGCGTCGAACAGAAGCGGCTGCCCGAAGCGGCCAACGCGCTGCTGGTTGTCCCCTTCACCTATGACTACCCGGAATGGAGTGCCGTCGCGCTGCTGGAAGCCGCCCGCGTGTTCCAGGAAATGCAGCAGCCCAAGCAGACCGTCCGGTTGCTGGAAAAGGTCATCAAGGACTATCCCGACACCGAATGGGCCAAGGCCGCGCAACAGCGACTCGCCGGAGTTCCGGTCGCGGCGAAGAACTAGTGGTTGAACAACGTTCATTTGCCCCGTAGCACGGACGCCTCGTCCGTGCGGAACCTCCGATAT
>JAYTIB010000763.1:0-8636 GCA_043732205.1 Schlesneria sp.
CTCACCGAAGAGTCCGGGGGCTGACGCCGCCCGGCTCACATTTTTTGAAACAGCACGCATGTCACGAATCCTCGCCGTCGGTGACATTCACGGTTGCGACACGGCCTTGCGAACGCTGGCCGGGTTTGTCCCGATTCGTGAGGACGACCTGCTCGTCACGCTGGGAGACTACGTCGATCGTGGACCGAACTCGCGCGAAGTGCTCGACTGGTTGATCGCGCGCTTCGCCACCGGCCGGTTGATTCCCCTGCGCGGCAATCACGAAATCATGATGCTCGACGCCCGCGAAGGTGAGGACATGCTGGACTTCTGGTTGAGCGTCGGCGGCCGGGCCGCGCTGGACTCCTATGCCGGCGACGATGGCGTCGGCGACCTGTCGGATGTTCCCGCAGACCACTGGCACTTCTTGGAGCACCAGACGCGGCGGTACTTCGAAACGGCCACGCACTTCTTCGTACATGCGAACGCGCTGCCGGACTGGTCACTCGCCGATCAGTCCGACGACGTGATCTTCTGGGAGAAATTCCACAACCCGCCGCCGCACGAATCGGGCAAGATCATGGTCTGTGGCCACACCCCGCAGCCGTCACTGCGACCACTCGACATCGGCCACGCGGTCTGCATCGACACGTGGGTCTATGGCAACGGCTGGCTCACCTGCCTCGATCCGGCCACGGGGGAATACTGGCAGGCCAATGAACGGGGAATGACGCGCCGCGACTGGTTGTAGGGCGAGCGGCAGGAATCGGCTTACAAGCACGCGGCGCAAGCGAGTGAGTTTTCAGGCACACTCGCTTGCGCATCGTGCTTGTATGTGGGTGAACTTTCATCTGCCGTTCGCCTAATGGGCGGTGGGTCGTGAAATGTGATGAGTGGCAACGATTGCATCAGGGTCGTGGTTCGCACTTTGGATTCCGTTTCTTACTACCCACTACCCACTACCCACTGTATGTCTCTCGCATGGCCGCGCGGGCTCCGCTATTCTTCCCCCGGTCAAAATGGATTTGATCTACGGATTCCGGATGACAACAAAGGAGTCGATGTGATGCGCGCGTGCTGGATGTCTTGGTTCGTGGTGGCGATGGCTTGCGGGGTGGGGTCGTCGTTCGCGGATGATCCGGCGGCTCCGACGAAGATCGGCAGCGTCGAAGGGTTCACCGAATACCAGTTCGCCAACGGCCTGAAGCTGGTGGTCTTCACCGAGCCGTCGAAACCGAAGCTGACCGTGAACATGACGGTGCTGGTCGGATCGCGGCACGAGGGATACGGCGAAGCGGGGATGGCTCATCTGTTAGAGCACATGCTCTTCAAGCCGACGGCGAAACATCTGCAGCCGGATCGCGACCTGCAAGAACGCGGTGCCGACTACAACGGGACCACTTGGGTCGACCGCACGAACTACTACGAGACCCTGCCGGCTTCCGACGACAATCTCGAATTCGCCATCGCCTGGGAAGCCGACCGGCTGATGAACTGTCCGATCAAGGCGGAGGATCTGGCCAGCGAAATGACCGTCGTCCGCAATGAATTCGAGATGGGTGAGAACAGCCCGAAGGGTGTGCTCGAACAGCGGATGTTCGCGACGGCCTTTGAATGGCACAACTACGGCAAGTCGACGATCGGCAATCGTGCCGACATCGAACGCGTCCCGGCCGACAGTCTGCGGGCCTTCTACAAGCGGTACTATCGTCCCGACAACGTCGTGCTGTTTGTCGGTGGCCGGATTGACGAGGCGAAGGCGGTCGCGCTGGTGCAGAAATACTTCGGACCGATTCCCCGTCCGACGGAACCGATTCGGTCGACGTACACCGAAGAGCCCGCGCAGGATGGTGAGCGACTGGTGACGCTCCGCCGCGTCGGCAAGGTGGCCGCCGCCGGTGTGCTGTATCACATCCCCGCGGCGTCCGATCCCGACTTTGCCGCGGTCTCGGTGCTGGGAGCGATTCTGTCCGCGGACAAGACGGGGCGGCTGTACAAGGCGTTGGTGGAACGCCGCCGCGCCGCGAAGGTCGAGGGCGTGGCCTACGCCTGGCATGATCCCAGCGGGATGATGTTCACAGCCGAAGTGGCCGCGGGGAATGAACCGCATGCGGTCGTCGATGCGATGATCGACACGATCGAGGCCGTGGTCGAGAAGGGCGTGACCGAAACCGAGGTCACGCGGGCCAAGCGCACGCTGCTCAAACTGTGGGATCAGCATTCCACCGACACGCCGAAGTTCCTCGTGGAACTGACGGAGTGGATGGGGGCCGGTGACTGGCGGCTGGCGTTCCTGTTTCGCGATCGGTTAGGTGCCGTGACGATCGCCGATGTAAATCGCGTCGCCAAGAAATACCTGCAAACGAGCAACCGGACGGTCGGTGTCTATGTTCCGACCGGCGAGCCGCAGCGAACACCGGTCGCCGCGGCACCCGATGTCGCGGAACTCGTCAAGGATTATCGCGGCAAGCCCGAGTTCTCGATCGGTGAAGTTTTCGATCCGTCGCCCGCCGCCATCGAAGCCCGCGTGACACGTTCGACACAGGAGGGAGTGAAGGTCGCGTTGCTCTCCAAGAAGAACCGCGGCGGCTCGGTGGTGCTGCGACTGCGGCTGCGGTACGGCTCCGCCAAGTCGCTGTTCGGCCTGAGCACCGCGTGCGGGTTCCTGCCGGAACTGATGGCTCGCGGAACGAAACAATTGAACGCGGAACAACTACAGGATCGGCTGGACGAACTGCAAACAACGCTGGTGGCCGACGGTCGACCGGGTGAGGCCGAGTTCTTCCTTCAGACGAAGCGCGAATACTTGGCCGATGCCCTCGAAGTATTGCGACAGATCCTGCGCGAACCGACTTTGCCCGAAGCCGAATTCGCCATCATGAAGCAGCACCGTCATGGAACGCTCGACGAACAATCGGCCGAGCCGCAGGCACTGGCTCCGCGAGCCGTGCAGCAGAAGCTGAGTCCCTATCCCCCCGGCGACGTCCGCCATGCGCCCAGTCTGACCGATGAATTGAAACTCGTCGACGAGTTGGAACTGGCCACGATCAAGCGGGTGTACGACGAATTCTTGGGCGCGTCAGCGGGCGAGTTGGCCATCGTGGGCGACTTCGACGAAGCCAAACTGTCGCCGGCACTGACCGCGCTGCTGGGTGGCTGGAAATCGAAGCAGTCGTACGAACGGATCAGTCGCACCGCGGACAAGCTGCCCGCGCCCGAGATGATCAAGATCCGCACGCCCGACAAGGCCAATGCGATGTACTTCGCCGGACTCGTGATGCCTCTGCGGGATGACGCCCCGGAGTATCCGGCGCTGATCGTCGGCAACGACATCCTCGGCGGCAGCGGCTTCGCGTCCCGGCTGATGGGACGCATCCGTGAGAAAGAAGGACTGTCGTACGGTGTCGGCTCAGTGTTCCGCGCGACGTCACTTGATCAGCGATCCACGTTCTCGGTCTATGCCATCTGCAATCCCGAGAACGCCGGCAAGGTGGTCGCATTGGCGCGCGAAGAAATCGACCGACTGTTGAAGGAGGGGATCACCGAAGCGGAGTTGGCCGAATCCAAGCAGGGTTACTTGCAGTCCCAGCAGGCGAGTCGCGGCGAAGACGGAAAGCTCGTGCAAGTGCTGTCCGACACGCTGTTCACCGGTCGGACGTTGAAGTTTCAGGCATCGATCGAGGACGCGGTGAAGAAGCTGACGCGCGAGCAAGTTCAGTCCGCCATGCAAAAGCACATCGATCCCTCGCGGCTGGTCAACGCAGTCGCCGGCGATCTGCCGGAACTCGCGAAGTAAAGCGACCGCGCAGATCTGACAGGGGATTTTCGCGTTGGTGCAATTTTCTTAGCCCGGAGGGCGGCAGATCGTAGCCCACGGCGCGAGCCGTGGGGATCGGCGGCGGGCTCCACCAGCCCGGAGGGCGACACATCGAAGAAAGTCGAAGGCTCATCGAAGTATCGCCCTTCGGGCTAATACGGCACGTGCGCCACTCAACCCACGGCTTGCGCCGTGGGCTACCATCTGCCGCCCTCCGGGCTGGGTACGCATGGGGTCAGGCACCCTGGTTGGCGAGTCACGTCGTCCGGACGATGCCCACCAACACGGCGGGTTTTCTTCGCATGGCTCGGCTGCTACGATCCGACCGCATTCTCTGGCAGTACCGCACGATTCATGGAAGGAGTCGCACTTGATGCCGAACCGTATACTTCTGTCACTGTCGGCCGCGCTGGTCTCGACCGCGGCGGCCTGGTCCCCACTTCACGGAGCTGAAGCGTCCAAACCCATGAGCATCACGACGATTGAAGGCATCAGCGAATACCGGCTGGAAAACGGCCTGAAGATCCTGCTCTTCCCCGATCCCTCCAAGCCGACGGTGACCGTGAATCTGACGATCTTCGTCGGCTCGCGGCACGAAGGGTACGGCGAAGCGGGCATGGCGCACCTGCTCGAACACATGCTGTTCAAGGGAACGCCCGATCATCCGTCGGTCCCCAAGGCGCTGCAGGCGCGCGGGGCACATTTCAACGGGACCACCTGGCTGGACCGCACCAACTACTTCGAAACGCTCCCCGCCAACGACGACAACTTGGAATTCGCGATCCGGCTGGAAGCCGACCGCATGATGAACAGCTTCATCAAGAGCGAGGATCTGGCGTCCGAGATGACGGTCGTGCGGAATGAATTCGAGCGGGGTGAGAACTCGCCACATTCCATCCTGGGTCAGCGCATGACCAGCGCCGCCTTCAACTGGCACAACTACGGCAAGTCCACGATCGGCAACCGGGCGGACATCGAACGCGTGCCGGTGGAGAAGCTGCGCGAGTTCTATGCGAAGTACTATCAACCGGACAACGCGATGGTGATCGTCGCCGGGAAGTTCGACAAAGAGAAGGCGTTGGAGTTCATCGGCAAGCACTTCGGGAAGATCTCCCGGCCGACGCGCAAGCTGGAACAGACCTACACCGAGGAACCTCCGCAGGACGGCGAGCGATCGGTCACGCTGCGCCGCGTTGGTGACGTCGGCTATGTCGGGGCGCTGTATCACATCCCGTCCGGCGGGCATCCCGATTTCGCCCCCGTCGATGTGCTCGAATCAATCCTGACGATGGTCCCCTCGGGACGGCTCTACAAATCGCTGGTCGAGAAGAAGAAGGCGGCCAGCATTTCGGGCGCGGCCTTCGCGCTGCACGACCCTGGCATCCTGCGGTTCATGGCCGAAGTGGCCGCGGGGAACACCCCCGAATCCGTGCTCGACGCCGTGCTCGACACCATTGAGGCCCTCGTCGATCAGGGGGTGAAGGACGAGGAGGTCGAGCGGGCCAAGCAACGGTTGCTCAAGGATCGCGAACAGGAGGCATCGAACAGCGCCCGCATCGCAATTCAACTGAGCGAGTGGGCGGCGCAGGGTGACTGGCGGCTGTACTTCGTCTATCGCGACCGCTTGGAACAGGTCACGGCGAAAGACGTCAACCGGGTCGCCGCGGCGTACCTGCAACCGAGCAACCGCACCATCGGAATCTATGTCCCGACGAAGGAAGCCCAGCGAACATCCATCCCCGGCAAGCCCGATTTGGCCGAGATGATCGGCGAGTACAAAGGCCGCGAAGACACCAGTGTCGGCGAAGCCTTCGATGTCGCGCCGGACAAGATCGAGGCCCGGACCAAGCGGATGAAGATCGAAGGGTTGGACGCCGCGCTGCTGACGAAGAAGACGCGGGGCAACACTGTCGTGCTGAAACTGACGCTGCGCTACGGCAACGAAAAGTCGCTGTTCGGCATGGGGACGCCGACCGAATTCCTGCCGTCGATGATGACCAAGGGGACGAAGCAACTGACCCGGCAACAGATCCAGGATCTGCTCGACCAGAACAACGCCTCGCTGGGTGCGTCCGGAAGCGCCGGCGAAGCCTCGTTCGTGCTCCAGACCAAGCGGGACAAACTGCCGACGGTGCTGGAACTGTTGCGCCAGATCCTGCGGGAACCCGCGTTCCCCGCCTCGGAACTCGACATTCTTAAGCAGGGACAGCGGGCCGATCTGGAACAGGCGCTGACCGAGCCGCAGCAACTGGCCGTCCGCACCGTCCGACGGTCGCTCAGTCCCTATCCGGTCGGTGATGTCCGGTACTACCCGACGATTGACGAAGAGCTCAAGCTGACCGATTCGCTGAATGTGACCGCGATCAAGCAGTTGTACACCGACTTCCTGGGCGCACAGTCCGGCCAGATCGTGGTCGTCGGCGACTTCGACGAGGACTCGACGGTCGCGGCCTTGTCGGGAATGCTGAAGGGCTGGAAATCCAAGCAGCCCCACGAACGAATCGGCCGCCGGGGTGACGTCGAGATCAAGGCGGAGACCGTCAAGATCGAGACCCCCGACAAGGCCAACGCGTTCTACTTCGCCGGTGGCATCATGCCGCTGCGCGATGATGATCCCGACTACCCGGCGCTGGTCATCGGCAACTACATCCTCGGTGCCGGCGCACTGTCATCGCGCTTGGGTGATCGCATCCGCCAGAGGGAGGGCCTTTCGTACAGCGTGGGATCAACGCTCAGCGCCAGTTCACTCGACAAACGGGCCACCCTCACGCTGTATGCCATCTACAACCCCGGCAACCTCGACAAGCTGATGACGGCGATCCGCCAGGAACTCAACAAGATCCTGTTAACGGGCGTGACGCAGAAGGAACTGGATGAGGCGCGCAAGGGCTACCTGCAGCGGCAGGAAGTCGCGCGATCGGAGGATGGGCATCTCTCATCGATCCTCGAATCGACACTCGTGGCCAACCGCACGATGGAGTTCTTCTCAACGCAGGAACAAGCCATCTTGGAACTGACCCCGGAAAAGATCCGCGAGGTTCTGCGAAAGCACATCGATCCCGCCAAGATCCTGACCGTGGTCGCGGGCGATTGGTCTGCCGCCGCCAAAAAGGCTGGGACCGCGGGAGAAAAGAAATAGCTGTCGTGCCGACGCCTGTTCAATGCGCAAGCCGGCGTCCGAATGGACGCCGGCTTGTTTTTCAGGCCACTTGAATTCAGGTGAAGAGCTCGTCGATCACCGAGCCGCCGTCGACAAGTTTCACCGGGCGATTGTCAGTCGTCCGGTACTCTTCATCGGGCTTCATACCCATCACGTGGCAAAACGTCCGGCAGAGATCCGCGACGCTGATCGCCCGGTCGGTCACATCGATTCCATCGGCGTCCGTGGCGCCGATCACCTGTCCGCCGCGGACTCCGGCACCCGCCAGCACGACGGGCCATCCCTTCGCATAGTGGTCGCGGCCACCATCCGGCTTGATCTTCGGCGTCCGTCCGAATTCACCCATCCAGACAACGAGTGTGTTCTCCAGCATTCCCCGGTCGGCGAGATCCGTGATCAGCGTCGAATAGGCCGGGTCGACCTCGGCAGCCAGATACGGTGTGTCGCGAAATCCATTGTTGTGGGTGTCCCAGCCGGCGTCGTTGCGATCGCCCGTGCTGATGACTTCGACAAAACTCACACCCTGCTCGACCAGCCGCCGTGCCAGCAGGCAGCCCTGTCCGAAGTTGGTTCGTCCGTACGCATCCCGCAGCGGTGCGGGTTCGCGTTCCAGATCGAATGTTTCCAGACGCGGGCTCAGGACGAACCGGGCGGTCCGGTCGTAGATTGATTTCTTGTCGGCCACTTCCTTCGCGCCGCCCGTCGCTGAGAATTGCGAATCGAGCCGGTCCGCCAGGGCCAGGCGCCGGCGCAGCGTTTCCGGCGACACAACGGGGCGCACATTCGGCGGCAGCCGGCCAGCTTCATCGACGTTGAACGACGAATACTTCACACCCAGCACGCCGGCATCAACATCGCGGGTCTTGATGCGCGGCTTGCCAATACGCACGAACGCGGGCAGTTCGAGGTCCAATATCTCACGGTCCCGCGCGACCAATGATCCGAATGTCGGAAACCGCAACGCGGGTGTCGGTGGGTAGCCAGTCCGAACGTGTGTGATCGCCCGGTCGTGTTCCGCTTCCGGCGAACGCATCGAGCGGATGACGGCCAGCTTGTCCATCATCATTGCTGTCTGCGGCCAGAAGTCGGCGAACTGCACACCGGCCACGCTGGTCGAAATGGCCCGAGCCGGGCCTTGATTGGGCGAGCCAACCTTCGGATTGAAAGTGTCGAATTGGCTCGGTCCACCATCCATCCAGAGCAGGATCATTGACTTGCCGTGGCGCTGCAATTCGGCCGCCTGGGCCACCAGCAGATCACGCCAACCCAATGTCAGCACGCCCGCCGAGGCACCGGCACCGAGCGTCGCCAGAAACTCACGCCGCCCCGTCAGGCCCGCGCGATTCACCGTCAAATCCAAGAGCGATGTCATCGTCGTTCCCTCTGATCGCTTTGTAAGACGACTTTCAATTGGCAACCCTCACTGAGAACTGCGGGCCAGGCGCATGGCTCCGATCAACGCTTGGTCGTGAACTCCGCCGAATTGATCAGGCTCCACAACAGGTCTTCGAAGGCTTCCCCCCGGTTCGAGAGCGATGAAACATGTTCCAACGCGATCTTGGCTTCCGAATCACTCGGCTGGCGGGCGAGGACCAGTTGGAACAGTTTGCTGACGGCCTTCGCATTGTCGGACTCGGTCGACAACAGCTTGCTTAACGCGGTCCCCTTATCCGGCTTGGC
>JAYTIB010000764.1:0-8622 GCA_043732205.1 Schlesneria sp.
AAACCATCAACCGGAGAGCCGGATGCGGGAGATCCGCACGTCCGGTTCGGAGGGAGGGGGGACTCAAATCAATGAGCCCTCCCTACCCCTATCAGTAGTCGCGTCGCTCCGCCGACGGGACCGCGGCCAGACGGCAGCTCATCTCAACACGACTTGAAAGGGACATTGGCCATGCATCGAAACATGATTCTCGCGGCGGTGATGACTTTTGCGGCTGTGCATGCAGCGCATGCCGATGACCAGAAACCGGAACGGAAGCCGGAGGTCAAACTTCCAGAGCTGTCGGCGGACCGCGCCAATCCCGCAGCCGAACGCAAGCCCGCGCCGGAACAGCCCGCGAATCTGTATCCCGTCGTGGGAGCCAGTGTCTGGGGGGGCGGCAAGTCGATGGCCGAGTGGTACATCGAACGGACCGACAAGATCGTCAGTCTCTCCGACGAACAGAAGCAGAAGATCAAGGCCGAGTACGAATCGCGCGACAAGGCGACCAGGGACTTTCAGACGTCAATCGAGGCCAAGGCCAAGACCGTCACGGCGGAAATGACCGAGGCGTTCAAGAGCCAGGACAAGGACGCGATCGCCAAATCTCAAAAGGCGTATCAGGAACTGTATGCCCCGTTGTTCGAGATGACGAAGAAGTCGGAAGCCGCGTTGCAGAACATCCTCACCGCCGAGCAACGGACCAAGCTGAGCGACAACCAGTTTGCCACGATGCTGACGGCCCTCGCGCCGGGTGTCGAACTGACCGATGCTCAACGCCAGGAAATCAAGGCGGGTGTCGGACAGTCCGCGGGCGACTACGAAGTCTATGGTCGCAAGCTGCCCGAACTGATCGACAAGACACTGACCGCCGACCAGATCGCGGCGGTCCTCAAGCATCGCGCGAACTCCTATGTTTCGATGATGTTCGCCAACGCCAAGCTGTCGCCGGATCAACAGAAGAAGGTCGACGAAAAACTCGCCGAGTTGACCAGGAACCACAAGAAGACCATCAACTTGGATTACACCATTTACCAGAAGCTCTCGGAACACGTGAACGGTCTGCTCACCGCCGAACAGAAGGAGGCGATGAAGGCCCAGCGCGTGTGGGTGGGAGGTGCCGGCGGTGCTGTTGGTGGAGCAGGGGGAGGTCTGGTGCAGCCCGCTCCCGGCGGTGCGACTCTCCGTGCCAACCCCACCCCGAACCCCGCCGCAAATCCTGTCGAATGAAAGCCGGTCGAGTCCAAAACGGGTGAGGCAGCGCCGTCGAATGTCAAAGTCACTCAGAGGCTGTCCGAAAAGCCGCCGTGACCCCTTCTCGGATGGCCTCGGAGAGGTCGTGAATCTTTCGCCCCTGGGCTTGCCCCAGGGGTTCATTGGCTTGTGCGCTACTTGAATTGCCCAAGAAAACAGTCGTGCAAGAGCCGTTGAACCACCGAGACAAGCTCGGTGCCGAAACATTCACAACCCCTGACAGCACGCTCGCTGACTCGGTCGATCGCCTTCTCGACAGGGTGTCTTGCCGTCGGCCCACCCGGCGGCGATATACTCGAATCGCGATCCGGTCCCGCACAGGAGTCTCGACGATGCCCTCACCCTTTCCCGGCATGAACCCGTACCTCGAACGCGAGGGGATCTGGCAGGACTTTCACATGCGTTACGTGACGGCCCTCAGTGACGCATTGGTGGAACAACTGTCGCCCCGATACGTGGTGTCGCTGGAAGAGCACGTCTACGTCCACGCTCCTCCCGAGCCGGAGCGGCACTTCTCGGGGCGGCCTGATGTCACTGTGAAGCAGGCACCATTCGAGGCCCGCCAACTCGAAACCGACACCGCGGTGATGGACGCTCCGTCGCAGTTGCTGCTCCCGGTACAGGCCGACATCCACACGGAGCCGTATCTCGAAATCAGGGATCGCGACGACGAGCTTGTCATCACGGTGATTGAACTGCTCAGTCCAACGAACAAGCGCGTGGGACCGGATCGCGATCAGTACCTCGCCAAACGGCAGCGCTATCTGGCCAGCCACGTCCACGTCATTGAGATCGACTTGCTGCGCGGCGGTGACCGGATGCCGGCCGAAGACTTGCCCGAGTGCGACTACTCCGTCCTGGTGCGACGCGCCGAGCAACTGCGTCGTGCCGGCATCTGGCCGCTCCGTCTGCGAGACCCTCTGCCACTGATCCCCGTCCCGCTGCAAGCCCCCGACCCCGACGCCCGCCTCGACTTGCAGAGCCTGCTCCATCTGGTCTACGACCGCGCCGGCTACCGCTACCGCATCTACAACACCCCACCCCGCCCGCCCCTCCCCCCCGAAGACGCCCGCTGGGCCGAGGCGGTGGTTCAGACGCATCAGGCGGGCGCATGATGCTTGCCAATCAAACACGTTCATCCATCCATCGACCTGACCGACTGGAGGAAGTTGACAATGACCACGCTGATCAAACAAGACCTCGACGAATTCAACAAGTTCGTCCAGTCCTACCCCAATGCCGAGGATGACCTGTCGCTGGAAGACTACGTCTGTCTCTGGCGTGCCGCGAACGAGCGGGATGAAACGATCGCGGCGATCCGAGAAGGTCTCGACGATCTTGAAGCCGGTCGTGTTCGCCCTGCCGATGCCGTGATGGCCGACCTTCGGCAGTATGGCCGTAGCAGGAGCAGGCTGGGGCCAAGTCACGGAATCTTTGATTGACGCTGCAAACCGGGGCATCGCGAAGCCGCTCCTGCCCCGGCCACCCAGCGAACGCTGTACAAAGATCGCTTTCTGGAATCGCACCCCGGCGCTCAAGTGACACGCCCTGAGTGAAACCCAGTTCTGTAAGTCAGGCTGTGCTTGACTCGGCAGAAGTCGATAGAGTCTTCCTATGAGTCTGACACAGCCTGACGTTCGGAACTACCCGGCAACAATTCTGGAGCACAAACATGCCTTCCACTCCCGCGGACTTTGATGATGGCGACGACAATGCTTCGACGCCCCCTGAAACAGCAACTCTCGAATCAACGGAAGCAGCGAATCAGATTTCCACGAACGAGGAGAGCGGGGAAATCGCAGTGAGCCGCAAACGATTCTGGGGGAAAACGAGGGAGGCGCTCAGCAATGCCTCAACTCGTGTATCGTCAACAGGAGCTGCGCTCGCATCGAAGGCCGCATCGCTTGGCACTTTGGGCGCTGCCAAAACGGCCGAGCTTGGAATGCAGACCTACGCTGCCGCAGGGAGCGCGGTCGAGACGGGCAAGCAGGCGTATGTTGGCTCCGGCCTTGCAACAGCAGTGAACTACGTCGATGGCCAACTTGAGGAGATTGGTGCCAAGCAAGCAATCAGCTCGACGGCTGGAGCTGTCGTAGGAAAGTTAGACGAGGTGACGGGGAAACGACTGGTCGAATTGCTTGAGAAGAGGCTCCAAAAGCAAGACGCCTACAACGACATCTTGGCCACGCGACTGGCAGAAGCGATTGAGCGCATTGTAGCCCTCGAAAACCGAATCGAAGGGCCGACATCTGGACCGGTGGTTGTCCCGATTCCAGTGACGGGAGATTCGCGATGAACATTGATGAGTTCTGCTCCCGGTTTGGGAGCAACGTTCGCACCATTGAGGCCGTCGCGACGCAATGGCACGTCGTTGAGATTGATGGCTTGCTCCGCAAGTTGGACGACGATGTTATCGGGAACGCCGTGATTGTAGGTGACGCAATGCATGGCGATGGGCTCAGGGACCAAATACCTCGCGAGTTGAAAGACGCATTCACCGGTTTGATGAAGGAGAATGCTGAGTCCTACAAGGAAATGCGCCGAATCCTTTCAGAACGGATTCGAAACGATGAAGGTGGTTTTCTCTCCTTCGACGATCCGCGAGTCCAAGGTTTTGTTAGCAAACTCAAGGGGCAGATTGGGGAGAATGCCTTTCAGCGCCATGCTGGTGCGGCGGCCCATTTGGCGCAGTCCGGAAGCCAAGAAGGATGGGATATCGCCATCAATCAGCCCGACGGATCGCATGAGTACGTCCAGGTCAAGTTGTACGCCAGCCCATCGAGTGTCGTTAGCAAGATGAGAGAGGTCCAAGGGAAGCTGACCAACGGATTGATTGAGGGATGCGACGGCGAAACCGTTGAGCAGATTGATTTCGCCGTTCCGGAAAACATCGCCGAACATGTTCGCCGACTGGCCGAAAGATATCCTGAATTGGCCGACATGGAAGTACGGACGATCCCAATCAGCACGGATGCAGCGGCTGACTTCGTTAGGGAAGGGCTCAGCAACGTTGGTCCCGAGCAACTGAGTCATTTTTTCGACGAACTGCTCTTCGGTGCTGTGGCAGCAGGGTCGATGCACGCGCTCGTCAACGGATTCCTTTGGTACAAGGGAGCGAAGGAGTTTTCCGACGCATTTGCCGATGCCGCCGCAACTACCTCACTCAGCGCCGCCGGTATTGGGGTCGGGTTATTGGCCGAAAGCATGCTCGACGCGGTCGCGGTCTCATCTTTCGTTGGAATCGGATGTCGTCTGTTCCTTTCTCGGTTCG
This sequence comes from Schlesneria sp., assembly GCA_043732205.1. Classification (GTDB taxonomy): domain Bacteria; phylum Planctomycetota; class Planctomycetia; order Planctomycetales; family Planctomycetaceae; genus Schlesneria. The sequence goes on from JAYTIB010000764.1 coordinate 4,505, forward strand.
CACGTTCCCGGTGGGCATTTGCCGACTTTCTGGAGCAATCGATCGCAAGTTCGGACATCCAGATTTCGGCACTGCAACGAATTGGGTGGGATGGCACTGCTTGATGCCTCGCGCCACGTTGGACGTGCCGATGCTTGGCCGCCTTGGGACAAGCAGTGCCGCGGCGGGGTTGGGTTGCCGCTCTTACACGGTTTCGCCCCAGTGATGCTCAACCCGCGTGACATGCGTTGCCGTTGACGTGCGTCACTTGTGACGGATGGCAGCGCGTGCTGTCGGGGTCGGGCCTACGACTCCCGAACTGCCGCTGAGGATCTTCCGCGTCGGCATCGAGTACCTGATCCAACACGACGACCGAGTGCTCCTCGACCTCATCACCACCGAACGCCGCATCCTCCAACAAGCGCTCGGCCTGGAACCCGCCGATGCCGAAGCAATGTCAGGCCGCTTTCTCCGAAATCCGACTTCTGGCTAGACTAGCCAGAAACGTCCCGCTAAGGTCACATCATGAAAACAACCTGGCAACTGCAAGAAGCGAAGAATCGACTCAGTGAACTCGTCGAACAGGCCATGACGACGGGGGCGCAGGTCATCACCAAGCACGGCCGCCCGGCGGTCGTGGTTGTGTCGGCTGCGGACTATGCCGAACTCACTCAGGCCAAGCCCCGTGAAAAGTTGGTGGACATCCTGCAAAGCTGCCCGGTTCCGGGCTTCAGCGTCGAAAAGACGCGCGGCAAAGCGCGTCGTGTTGACCTCCGCTGAACGAAAGCGAGCGGCCGATGAACTACTTGGTGGACATCAACGTCCTGTGCGAACCGACCAAGCCGGTTCCCGATGCGAAGCTGGTCCGTTGGCTGGAGGCCAATGATGCGCACCTGTTTGCCAGCGTGCTGACGTTGGGCGAGATTCTCAAGGGAATTGAATTGATGCCGGCTGGCAAGCGACGTCGGCAAATGCAGGCCTGGTTCGAACGGATCGAAGTCTGGGCTGCGGATCGACTGCTGCCGATTGATTGGAAAGTCATGCGGGACTGGGGAACCTACTATGGTCGGCACCTCAAGCGAGGCCGGACGCTCGACGTGATGGACAGCCTGCTCGGCGCGACGGCTCGGGCTCACGGACTGACCGTCGCGACGCGGAACGGCACCGATTTTCCAGAAGTGCCGTTGGTCAATCCCTGGGATTGATCGTTCAAGGGCCGTTCGTGATTCTGTCGCCCAGTGCGGATGCTGCGGTGACGGAGTTCTCGCTGTGGCGGAGCGGCATTGCTTGATCGGGCCGCAATACTGGTTGTGTTATTGCTGCGGAGTCCTCGCCGTGGCTTTACGGCACACGGCTCGTCAAACACACAATTCAGTCCGCGCAGATTCAGTCGAGACGAACGGCGAATGCGTAGATGTGGGTCGCTTCGTCCGGCTTGAAGTCGTTGTCGCTGGTGATGAGGAGCAAGCGCGAACCGTCTTTGCGTCGGGGGCCGAACGCGATCCCTTCGATCTTTGGCGGGAAGGACTCGCCCGCCAGACCCCAGCGCGGATCGAGCAGGTCGAGGAACAGTCGCTTGGTCACGGGGCGGACTTTGGCGGGGATGCCCGTGGCCGGCAACGAGTCGATGCGACTGATGTCCGTGGCCTCGCGCAGATCAATTTCGTAGAGGCGTTTGACGCTGCCCGGTGTTCCCGGCTTGCCGTCGCGTTCGATGACGAGGAATCGTCCGGGGGCGATGGTCTCGATGTCACTGCAACCATTGTCCGCGTGTTCGAGCGGGTAGAGATACTGGCGCGTTGCACCCGTCCGGCGTTGAATCTCCAGCAGACGCAGGTTTGTGCCAACTCTTTTGTTCTCGGCATTGAGGGCACCGTCCTGAAAGAGCGGGCCTTGCATGAGGCCGAACAGCGTTTCGCCATCGGCCGAAATCGCGAGGCACTCCATTCCCTTGTTGGGATGTCGCCCCGACGTGTTGGCGGGCGGCAGTTCTTTCTCGGGATTGGCCGATGGATGGAGGATGCCAAACGTTGCGGGGATTGGTAGCTCACCAATCTGTTGGCCGCGGGCATCGAACTCAAGAATCGACGGACCGTATTCGTCCGACACGAAGAACGAGCCGCGACCGCTGGCGCGAATCGCTTCCGGGTCGAACCGCAGACCCTTCGCGGATCTGGCCGAAGCGAAGGCCGTCGATGCTCCGACCAGCGGTTGCCCGGAACGATGAGTCAGCAGGACTGTCTCGCGCAGCATCACTTTCACAACGGGTGCCGACTGTTCGTCAACCGCGATGTCGAACAGATGAAACCGGCAACGGTATGCGGTGGCACCGTCACCGGGTCCGCGATCGGAAATCATCGCGTATCGAGTCCCCTGGCCGAGCCACGCGATGCCGGAGCCGTAACCGCCCAGACGATTCGCGGGAGAGCCGTCTTCGAGTTGGCCCGTTCGCGGCGAGAAATCGGTGGCCGTGCCGGGAATCTCGGCCTGGCCGAGGAATCGCGGTTCGACAGCGTCGGCTTCAAGCACCGCGAGGGGCAGAAACATCACCAGCATGAGTCGTCGAATCAGCATCAGGTTGCCTCTGGGTTGAAGATCCGCCGGTTGGCGCGGCAGCGGGAACGCGCGACGGGTGCAAGAGGGAAGTCGGTCAGGACATTGCCGAGTGTGGCAAATTTTTCTGGCAACTCAATGAGCCGCAGGGCGCTAGCCCCGGTTTGGACGTGCTTCCCGAACAAGAACCGGACGGTAACCCGGATGATTCACCACGGAAAACACGGAACGTCACGGAAGGGAACAAGAGTCAGACGTTGCGTGAAAGCGTCTTCTCGTGCTCAACAAACGCAGCGCAAGACATCGAATTGTTGCAACTCTTCCACTTCCGTGTGATTCCGTGTTTTCCGTGGTTCCTCATGAATTATCCGGGCTAGCGCGTTCCGGCTGATTCCGTCAGGAAGTCTTTTCACTTTCCACACCCGACATCGCCGTGGTGGGCGGGGTGGCATTACTTGATCGGGCTGCGACACTGGATATGTTATTGCTGAGTGCAGGCATATGTGCCTGACCCCGGCCGGATCCTGTTGAAAGTAGTGCGGCGTGAGCGGCAAGGCGCTAGCCCAATGGCACTTACTTTAGGTAGCCACGGTCGCCAGACCGTAGGAAATAGTCGGCAATTGCGCTGTCCCCACCCTCTGGCGAGCGTGGCTACGATGTAAAGTAAGTGCCATTGGGCGCTAGCCGCCGGTCATGCAGGAAATCACCGGCGCCTTGCCGCTCACGGATGTTGTTCAACAGGAATGGCGGAGAGCCGAATGATTTCAGTCCGGGAAGTCAGCCTGAACTCGATGGAGATGTGAAGTGCCACAACCGCTCATCGTTGAGAAAGCAGAACTGAAGGTCGTTGGCTGCGAAGCGGCGTTCAAGCACTGTCTCTCGCCCGAGGCGACGAACTTGCAGGTCATTGGGGCGCTGTGGGACACGTTCATCGGGCGGGCGGATCGCATCCCGAACAGGATCGGGGATGCCATGTTCGGCGTCATCCACACCCGTCCCGAGACTGAGAGAACTCATCCGCACGAGTTGCAGTACGTCGCCGCCGTGTCCGTGAGTTCGACGGCCGAAGTTCCGGCGGGGATGGTTTCGTGGACAGTGCCGGCAGGCACCTTTGCCGTGTTCACTCATCGCGGGCCGATTGGGACCATCGGCGACACCGTCTCGATGATCTATCGCGAGTGGCTGCCGCAGTCTGCCTATCAACATGCCGGGACCGCCGATGTCGAACTGTACGACCACCGGTTCTGCTGCGACGGTGCGGACTCGGAGATGGAGATCTGGATCCCCGTGACACCGAAAGCGCCCACCGCCTGAAGGCCCGCTTCGATGGACATGAAGACTTGCCGCGTGTGCCGGAAGAAACAATCGGCGGCGGCGTTCAATGGTTCGGCGCGATCGGTCGACGGGTTGGCGAACACCTGTCGCGCCTGCACAAACGCGCGGCGACGACAGTTGGAGGCATCACGCCCCGATCGTCGCGCGACGGCGAACAACCTCGCGGCCCTGATTCGGCGCGGTGACATCAAGACGCTACGGGCCCGACTGCGCACGGGTGCGAAGCCGCACTGGTCCTGGGTGTGCGAGAC
>JAYTIB010000765.1:0-3299 GCA_043732205.1 Schlesneria sp.
ATTCGTCCAACGGTGCCAGACGGCCCCAAGGCTCGACAATGAACGACCGGGAGGTACAGAACCATGCCACTCACTATTTCCGACGCATCACTTTCCGAAGCGGGACTCGGGGAAGCTGAAGCGCGAATTGAAATCGCCTGCCGGTTGTATGATGCGGAACGCCTCGCTTTCGGTCCGGCGATTCGATGGTCTGGCCTCACCCGCGGCGAGTTTGAAGACGCGCTGCGGCAACGCGGATTGCCCGTCTATCGAATCACATGGGAAGACTTTGAGCAGGATCTCGCGACCCTGGCACATTGGGAATCGTTGTCCAAATCCCGTGAGAATGAACAACCGCAGTCTGAGTCCGCACAACAGAAGCATGCCCAACCCGAGGCCACAGCGTGATCCACTCGATGTGTTCCGGACACCGGCAATGAAACGATGAGGTGGAATCGTGTCCATTGTGGTCAGCGACACGTCGCCAATTCGGGCCTTGGACCATATCGGTTGCCTGCCGCTGTTGGTGGATTTCTTCGGTCGAGTTCTGATCCCTGTCGCGGTGGCTCGCGAATTGGCCGCACCGAGACGTGACTTTCGAGCCATCCAAGTGGCAGACCATCCGTTTTTGGAAGTCATCGATGCGACCGACCGCGGTCGCGTTGATGACCTCCGGAAGTCTCTGGATTTGGGCGAGGCGGAAGCGATCGCGCTGGCTTGCGAAGTCAACGCCGATGCGATTTTGATCGACGAACGACGGGGACGCGCCGCAGCCGGCAGATTCGGTTTGACGATCATCGGAACGATGGGCTTGCTCGTGAGGGCCAAGCGGGAACAGAAGATCGCAGCAGTGCGACCACTGCTCGACGCGCTGATGGACGAACTGGAGTTTTTTGTCGCAGCCGATCTCCGCATCGAGATTCTGCGTCAAGCGGGCGAAACGCCGTGATGCCCGTGTCGTTTTCAATCGAAAGGAAGTTTGATGTCGAATCTGCATTCAACGCGACGCGAGTTTCTTCGGCACTTGGGCGCTGCGGGGATTGTGTCGCTCGGGGCCGTGCCGCCGAGTTTCATGACGCGCGCGGCTCAAGCGGCGGGAGGCATCGCCGCACGCGACAAGCGCATGCTGGTGCTGATCCAACTGGCCGGCGGCAACGACGGACTCAACACGCTCGTTCCGTTTGGTGATCCCGCCTATGAAAAGGCGCGGCCGGGGATCGGCGTCAACAAGGGGCAGGTGCTGAAGCTGAACAACGATGTCGGCCTGCATCCCAGCCTGACCGGGCTGCGCGAGCTGTACGACGAGGGGAAGTTGGCGATCATGCAGGGGGTCGGCTATCCGAATCCGGATCGTTCGCACTTCCGTTCGATGGACATCTGGCAATCCGCGCAACCTCAGAACGAAAACCCGCGCGACGGTTGGCTCGGCCGGGCTCTGGAATGGCAGTTCGATCGTCAGCCGGCACTGGCCGAAGCATTGTCGTTGGGAACGGACAAACTGCCGCTGGCGTTTGTCAGCACGCGCGTCAATGTCCCCACGCTGCGGCGGCTGGAAGAGTTTCAACTGGTCGACGGGCAGGGCTCCGCATCGAACCGCGCGTTGACCCGTTCGGCGATGAAGCAGTTGTCCGCCAAGTCGGCGACCGGGGAACTCGACTTCCTGCGGCGCGCGACGACAACGGCACTGACCAGTGCCGAGCGGCTGAAGAGCCTGTCATCCACGTACCGCACGACGGTCAGTTACCCGAGCACCGGCCTGGCCAGCCGACTCAAGCTGATCGCGCAGATGCTGACGGCCGATCTGCCCGCGCGGATGTTCGTCGTGTCACTCGACGGCTTCGACACGCATTCGCAACAGCAGCCGGGGCACGCCGCGCTGATGGCCGAACTGTCCGGTGCGATCCGCGCCTTCGAACAGGATCTGGTCGAGCACAAGCTGTCCGACCGGGTGATGTTGGCGACGTACTCGGAATTCGGCCGGCGGGTCGCGGAGAACGGCAGCCTCGGCACCGATCACGGGGCGGCCTCGATGCTGTTCGCGTTGACACCGACCGGCAAAGCGGGACTGCACGGCACGCATCCCAGCCTGACCGACCTGACCGACGGCGACCTCAAGTTCAACCTCGACTTCCGCTCGGTCTATGCGACGCTGTTGGACAAGTGGCTGGAGATTCCCTCGAAGGGCGTCCTCGGTGGCGAGTTCCCGACCGTCGGGATTGTTTGAGCAAGTTGCGTGTTGGGGTTCGGACGATTGGCAACTACTGTAGTCCCGCCGCTCCGCCGGCGGGACGTCCGGTCGGCGGAGCGACCGGACTACGGTAGCGACACTCGTCACTTCCCCAAGAGCTGCAGCATCCGCTCACCGCGTGAGACTTCGGGCTGATCACCCGCGGGGAATCGGCCGAGTTGCAGCAGCAGGTGTTCGGCCTGCTCGAACGGGCAGTGCTTTTCCCACTTCGCCGCGAGTCGTTGGAAATCGGGATCGCGCAGTGCGTCGGCCATCGTGGCGTGGCGGTGGAGTTGATGCGCCGGATTCGCGGCGACGATCAGGACGCGGCAGCGATCGGCCACCTCCAGCCATCCCGCCCGGCAGGCTTCCACGCCGGCCAACAGCAGGAACCGGTCCCGCGCCGGGGCTTGTTGCTTCTCGTCGGAGATCACCGCCAACTGCACATAGGCGCACATGGCGAGTTCGTGGTCATGCATGGTGGGGAAGTGGGTAGTGGATAGTGGGTGGTGGTTAGGAAGAAGATTCAGTACGGGATTCTGAGGCCGTCGTAGGAGAGTTCGACTCCGGCGGGAAGCCTCGCGTTGGTTTCCGTGTATTCCAGGTAATGCGAGACGTGGGTCAGGTACGACCGCTTTGGCTTGACCCGGTCGATGGCGGCGAGGGCTTGTTGAATCCCGAAGTGCGTGGCGTGCGGTTCGTCGCGCAGGGCATCGAGGACCAGGACATCCAATCCTTCGAGCAGCGGCCAGCTTTCATCGGGGATGAAACTGACGTCGGTGCAGAACGCGACGTCGCCGACGCGAAAGCCCAAGACCGGTAGTTTGCCGTGGATCAACCGGATCGGCTGGACCCGCACCCCCAGCAGCTCGAACGGGTCCAGCCCGATGCGCCGCAGTTCCAGTTGCGGAATGGCCCCGTAGTGCATCTCGGGGTCGGGTGTTCCAAAGGCGTAGGAGTACGCGGCGCGGATCTGCGACTCCACGACCTCTTCACAATAGAGGGGGATCGGCCGCTTCAGGCGGTATCCGAACAACCGCAGGTCGTCGAGCCCGAAGATGTGATCGGCGTGACTGTGCGTGTAGACCACCGC
>JAYTIB010000766.1:0-3293 GCA_043732205.1 Schlesneria sp.
GTCGATTTCAGATCACCATCGCCCGGCGCGTCCGTCCTCGCTCACGCTTCGGGTTACTTGAACTCCGACGCCAACTCTCGGAAATCGAAAATGCACAGCCCTTAAGACAAGCAAGACCACTGCCAGAGCCAATCCCATCAGTGGACCGGGCGGAAGTCCCAGGACTACAAGCAACAATGACGATTCCGAAAAAAGCCCGAAAAGGACGTGGGGCACGTTTTCAACGTGCCCATTTTCAAGTGAACCGAGCACGTTGGAAACATGCTCCACGGCTTTTGTCGAACACGTCAACAATGACGACAAGTCTGGCATCGTGTCTTTCATCCTGAAAACGGATGTCTCAACGGGGGATGTTTTCCAGCCGTCCTGGCCGGGTCTGGTCCTGATTCATTCACCGGGTGACTCACCTGCCTGATCCGCGGGGATGTACGGGATGAGCCCCTTGTGGAAGGCGATTTCTTGAAGTTCACGCGAGCAGTGTCGGACGTCCATCATCAGCCCGTTGATCTGAAGCATCCACACCAGCGGGTTGTCGTCCAACCGGCTCGGCAATGTCCAATGAAGGTCGAACTGGCGAATCTTCAGCATGGTGCGAATCAACTTCGACTTGCCCTGTCCCGTACTTTCCGCCACGCCAAGGATCTTGTCGATGGCGGTGAGCTTCATGTGCGGTGTCTGACTGCGATCATCGAGAAAGTTGACCCAGCCAATTGTGCGAACGATCCCGCAAGCCCAAGTACTCGGTGTGCCGCTGAGCAATGGAGACGGGCGTTTCCGGGCCAGTTTCTCCGTCAGCTTCCGACAGAGGTCGGCATATTCTTCGTTCAGATGCTCGCGGCAGAAGTCGGCGACCATTTTGGAAATCACGTCGAAGACCCGCTGCGAATTGTCGGGGGACTTTGCACCGGCTCGTTTCTTGGCCATCGCTCTTCTCCAATCAAAGCTCATCGGCTGTCGGGATCCCGTCCGACGAATCGAGCCGTCCGGGGTACATTGACGTGTGATCATTCCTCGCCCGGCCACCACAGTCCACCACAGTTTCCGAAACTTCGGCTGACCGCCTGTCCAACTCTTGCCGCCGAGCAACTTTTCGCCCTGGTCGAAATACGCCCGCAAACCGACGACATCGGCGTTCTTCCATGACGAAAGGGCCTGATGTCCCCGGGGGGTGCCTCTCAATTCTGGGTGTCATCGGAGGAACGCGTTGTTCTCGACTCGGAAGGAGTGAGGCGAGCGGCAAATGAAAGTTTCCCGCCATACAAGCACGACGCGCAAGCGAGTGTGCCTGAAAACTCACTCGCTTGCGCTGCGTGCTTGTAGGCCGATTCCTGCCGCTCGCCGATGAGCCGCCGCGACTTCGACAGACTTGGAAGAACGGCCTTGCGGATTCCACCCAGAATCGTGACGCACACCCTGTCCCCGGGGGCCCTACTGCACCGGCTTGACAGTCAGGGTCACTTTCGTGGGTTCGCCCTGAGTCAGCACCGTGCAGAGGAACTTGTCCGGCACTCCACCCATGTGCGTTCGCTTGCCATCGTTCAAGACGAACAGCGTGATGTAATACTTCATGTCCTTTTCCAGCTTGGCCTTCGCCCCGATGACGAACTCCTTCTTGGTTGCCGTCCCTTTGGTGTGGGCGAAGTTCTTGATTTCGACCTTTTCGACCAAGTCGGCAGCCTTGTCAGCAAGCAGCGGGTGAATCTTGAACAACTGAATCTCGACGACCCGGTCATCAAAGGAATCCAAGTCCTTCGCCAGAATGAACGCGCCAGTCACCGTCGCGCTGTTCGGGACTTCCTTGTCCTCCGCTGCGGCAGGTGCGGCCAACACCGGAATGAGTACGATTGCCAACGCCGCAAACAAAGTCTTCAGGGTCATGCAATTCTCCTTCGTGGTGGTGAAAACGATTCTTGACGTTTCCGACAACGGTCGTGGAGCACGTTTTCAACGTGCTCAAGTCGCCAGGTAACAGGCACGATGAAAACGTGCCCGACGTCCTTTCCGGACTCTTGTCGGAAACGTCATTTTTGTCTTGCCTCTGGCAAGGTTCGGGACGAAACCAGAGTCCGGAAAGTTCCCTGCCCGCCAATTGGATTGTGGAATGTGGCAGTCAGCCCGTGATCGGGTTTGTCGACGTCCAGTTGCTGCACTACGGTTGTTGAAGGGCTGGGGCGGGGCAGGATGACCTGACGGGAGGGCGGGGTCAAATTGAATCGCTCCCTCTCGCCCCCTTGGGGAGAGCGACCGACTTTGAATTCACGACGAGTGGTCTGCATTGGGTGAAGCTATGGTGAGGCACCAAGTCTCTCGTCACCCGCGTCTCGCAGTCGTCCCTGCTGGACGAGGCTCTGGATGACCGATTCGATTCGAGCGGAGATGCGCTTTCCCGTTCGTTCAAACCCGAGTTCGTGGGCGGTGCTTTTGATGAGGTCTTCTCTCGGCGTCACGCCGAACGTGATGACGAGGCGCAAGAGGACTCGGGCGATTTCGCCATCGGGAACGTCTTCGATATTCGTGAACCGCTGTGTTGGTTCGGCGTCGCGGAAGTCCCTGATCCGCAGGATCGGCTCTGCCTCGGGCGATGGTGGCGAGACTTCGGGGCCGCCGATCAGCGAGATCACAGGCGTCGGCGAAGTCACTGGCAGCAGCAATGCCTCGCGAAAGGCGTTGGCAATTCGTTCGATTTGATGAGCGGGATTGCGAATCCAGTCGGTGGACCAGATGCGAATGAGCCGGCCCCTCCAACCAAGCTCCTCCAGCACTTCTTGTCGGATGCGGTCACGGTCGCGTGCCGTCGCCGTGCGGTGGTACGTCGCGCCGTCACACTCAATGCCCAGCACATAACGACCGGGATGCTCTGGATGAACAATCGCGAGGTCGATCCGAAATCCACCGCAGCCGATCTGTGTTCGCACGTCGAACCCAAGGTTGATCATCGCTTGTGCAACGGCCTCCTCGAACGGGGACTCGAAGTCGCCGCCGGTCTCAACTGATTCGGAGGCCAGGGCGGATGGTCCGCGCTCCGCATAGTCGAGATAGGCGCGCAGCAGCCGTGCGCCTCGGGCTTTGGTCCGGTTGAGGTCGATGTAATCTGATCGAATGGAACTCACCAGCGTGATGGCCTCGCGGGAGCGAGTGACCGCCACGTTGAGTCGGCGTTCACCACCCGCTCGGTTGAGTGGGCCGAAGCTCATACTGTCCCGACCGGTCTCCTCATTCAGTCCGTAGGCCACGCTGAGAATGATTCGATCGCGTTCATCACCTTGGACGTTTTCCAGATTCTTCACGAAGAA
>JAYTIB010000767.1:0-3289 GCA_043732205.1 Schlesneria sp.
TGCTCCAGGCCCGCTCGCGGAATTCGACCGCCAGCCAGTCGAGCAGCGGGCCGTGGATTGGGTACTCGCTCTGCACGCCGAAGTCTTCGGCCGTCTTGATGATCCCGGTGCCGAAGTAGTGTTGCCAGATCCGGTTGACCTGGACCCGCGCCGTCAGCGGATGCTCGGGCATCACCAGCCATTGAGCGAAGCCGAGTCGATTCGGCGGAGCTCCCGGCGGCAGCGGCGGCAAGAAGGCCGGCGTGGAGAACGTGACCTTCTCTTTCGGCTTGAGGTATTCACCCCGCTCCAAGATCGACGTTTCGCGCGGCTTCTCGTCGCTCATGATCATCACGCGCGGCAGCTTGTCCGCTTTGTACGCGGCGAGTTGCTTGCGGATCGCTTCGGCCTTGCCCAGCACCGGCAGCTTCGCCGCCAGCGTCGGACGGACTTTCTCGTCAAAGTGTTTTCGCAGGTCGGTGTCGACCGACTTCTTTTCGGCGTCGGTCCGTTCGCCGTCGGGCTTGCGGAGGATTGCGGCGAGTGACTCGGGCAACCCTTTTCCTTCGGCGGGCTTGCCATCGGCAAACAGTCCGGTGCGCCAGCCTTCGAACGACGCGTTCGCCACCGACGCGGCTTCGGTCTCGGCGGACTTGATCTCGCTGTCGTACTGGGCGAACTGCCTGGTGTTCTCTTCCGACGGCACTTCGAGGAACGGGGCCGCCACGCGGATCTTCGACGAGAAGAACTGCGGCGTGCCGCTTTCCGGCAGACGGTTGAAGGCGTCGAGCAGCCCGTAGTAGTCGCGAGACGTGATCGGATCGTACTTGTGGTCGTGGCACTGGGCACACGCCATCGTCAGGCCGAGCCAGGTGGTGGCGGTGGTGTCGATCCGATCGAACAGGATCACAAATCGCTGCTCTTCGGCGATCGCGCCCCCTTCGCCGTTCAGCAGGTGATTGCGGTTGAAACCGCTGGCGATCTTTTGATCGATGGTCGCGTTCGGCAACAGGTCGCCCGCCAGTTGCCAGACCGTAAATTGATCAAAAGGGAGATCATCGTTGAGGGCCTTGACGACCCAATCGCGCCAGATCCATTGCCACGTGTCGCCGTCCTGTTGAAAGCCGTTGCTGTCGGCGTAGCGCGCGGCGTCGAGCCACGGCAGCGCCATCCGTTCGCCGTAATGACGGCTGGCGAGCAACCGGTCGACCAGCTTCTCATAAGCTCGTTCATCCTTGTCCGCGAGGAAGGCATCGACCTCCTGCGGTGTCGGCGGCAGGCCGATCAGGTCGATGGAGAGCCGCTTGATAAGCGTCGCGCGGTCGGCTTCGGGGGACGGAGCGAGCTTCTCACTTTCCAGCCGCGCGAGCACAAACCGGTCGATCGGATTGCGGACCCAGTCCGCGCGCTGAACCACCGGCTCGGCCGGTCGCGTCGGCGGGACAAACGCCCAGTGCGCCTGATAGTTGGCACCGTCGGCGATCCAACGTTCGAGCAACTTCTTCTGCTCGGGCGAAAGCCGCCGGTTCGACTTTGGCGGCGGCATCATCTGCTCGGAATCATCCGAAAGAATCCGCGCGACAAGCGAGCTCTTGGCGACATCGCCCGGCGTGATGGCCCCGGCCTTGACCGCGGCGTCACGCTGGTCCAGCCGCAGTTCCGCCTGGCGTTTGTTCGAATCCTGCCCGTGGCAGTAGAAGCAGTTCTCGGACAGAATCGGGCGGATGTCGCGGTTGAAGTCGATCGGCTGCGCGTGAACGCGGGGCGCTGCGACCGTCAGCAAGAGTACAGCGATCAAGGCCCGTCGAACGAGGCATGACATGGAATCGTGTTCGATCATCGAAAGCACCTGTCGGCAGACGTTGCGTCCGCTTCGTATTCGGGAGGGAGTGTCAAGGTGGGGCGAGATCAGGGTCTTGTTTCAGGAGTTTTACCACGAAATACACGAAATACACGAAAGGAAGAGGAAGAGTCAGATTCGATGCGGCACCAGTCCGAGGACGGGGCGACACCGTGTTGCTGATGACTGCCCGATGACATGTGAATCAACCTCCTCCCTTTCGTGTATTTCGTGGTTCATGTCTTGAACAATGCCGGGTACCAGCACGCCGTCGCATCAGGCTTGCTGCAATCCCGCGATCACTGTTTCCAGATATTCGCGAGCACGGCGGGCGAGGGCGTCGATGTCTTCCGGCTTCGATGGGCGCGGGACCAGTGGTGCGAAGATGTTTTCGTAGGCGAGCGGCATTGTCAGGCCGGTGAACGCGACCGGCTCCAGCAGCTTGTAGTGGTCGATCTCACCGAAGCCGGGGCCGCAGTCCTGGTCCTTGGGCCAGTTGCGATGATCCTTCACGCAGAAGCTGCGGATTTCGGCGGCGCATTTCTTGATGTCCGGGATGGGATCGAGGTCGAGGTAGTCCATCACGTTGCCGGCGTCGTAGTTGACCATGATTCCCTTGTCATTCACTTCGCGCACGATCTCGGCGCAGGCTTCCCCAGTGCCGGTCGATCCGCCGTGTTGTTTGACGACGATGATCACGCCGTGATCGCGGGCGATCGGTCCGAGCAGCTTGAATCGCTCGACCCACACCGACCGGTTGCCTCCCTGTGTGTGACCGAACGTCAGCACCTGGCCGATGCCGGCGGCGGCGGCCTGCTTGATCCGCTGCGTCAGCACTTCCAACCCGCGCGGTCGTTCGGGATAGATGTTGGAAAACATCATCACCGGTTCCAGCCCCAGATCGCGGCAGCGCTTGCCGAGCAACTTCGCGGCCTCGGGCGATGCGTCCTCGGCCATGACGGGAACGTTCTCACCATTCGCTTCGCGGTGGCTGACTCCCCACGCGACATGCCGGTATCCGGCCGCTTTGATCCCGGTCAGTGCCCGCTCCAATGGGAAGGCACTGTACGGCAGGGTCATGCACGCATGCTGAAACTGGGTCGGCTTGCTTTCGGCCGGCTTCGCGGCATCGGGCTTCTGTTCGGCGGCGCGAAGTATTGAATCTGCGGAAGGTCGGCCAGTCATCGCGGCGATCGAAGCGACGGCGGCGGCCGATCCGTGCAGGAAGCGGCGGCGGGTGAGGTCAACTGGCAAGGTGGTGGGACTCAATTTCGTGCTCCATCGTTGTGAGAGTGCTGAGCGGGTATCGGCCCGGCAGGGCTGGCGACGAGTAGGGTGCGTGGACTCCTTCGAATTCGAAACATGACTCTTTGAGTCAAGTTTCGCAAACAGGGGTCGGGTGTTCGGTTTTTCGAAATTGGCGGGAGGTCAGTCTCATTTGCAATCCAAGTCCGCTTCCCGCCAATTCCG
>JAYTIB010000768.1:0-3285 GCA_043732205.1 Schlesneria sp.
TTCCCGATCTGCGCGCTGGTCAGCCTGCAACTCCAAGCGGGCCTCGACGGGTTCCTCGCCGTCGAGAAGTACGTGCTCCACAAGCGGGGACTCTTCACCACCGATCGCCGCCGCGAGCCCAACGCTTGGAGTCTGGATGTTGAAACGCGCGCCGAACTGGATCGATTGCTGGATCTGCTGAAAAAAGCAGTTGAATGAGGAATGCCACCTTTGCGGCCGCGTTCTACGGGTTGTATAATCCCCCTCAATTGCTGGTTGAAAATGGGTTGTGGCCAGGGTGGCAGCCTGCCAGTTCCGTGTTTCCAAGAGTTTCACGCAGGTTAGAAACCAGGCTCACGAGTTTTTCAACAGGCAGATAACTTCGCAGTTGGTATTCGTCCCTGTGAGGGATGGGATGACCCGGATGGGCGTTGAGCGGCAAATTGCTGTCTCCGCCGGAATGGAACCGTGGTTGGCCCGACATGGCCAGCCAAACGCTGCACCGTGCCTTCCCGCGGAAGTGGTCCGCATCTCCACAAGGGCTACCTGCCAGTTGAAAATGGACGTGGAGCATGATTTCAACGTGCTCTTGCCCGTGAAAAGCGGGCACGCGGGAAGCGTACTCCACGTTTTTCAACAGACAGCTTGATGATGTGTGCGAGCAGGCTTCAGCGGTCGTGACCGTCGTTGGTCGCGACAGATCAATTTCTTCGAGAGGAGAGCAGCCATGTTTACGTCCAATTGTCAGGCCGCGCGGGCGGCGTGGGGAGTGGGGTGGGGGTTGGTTGTGTTGTTCGGCCTAAGTCAGTCGGCACCAGCGCAGTTCAACACCATCTTGTTCGACGTAGAGATTCAGACGGCGAATTCTCCCAGGTTGAGGTTCCATCAGTTCCCGCTGATCGCCGGCATGAAGCCCGAGTACACCTGGGATTTCACAGCCAATGAAAACTCGATGAGGATGACCGACTTCACCGCGGATACCGATCCGGTGGTGGTGGAAACTGGAGTTAGCAGCAACACGCTGTACCTGGCCCGCGCCAGTGGCCCTGGCGCCCAGTTTGGAGATGTTGGGATTGGAACCACCCAGCCGCGACTTCTCTTGGGGCCCGGCGGCAACCCTACAGTCGGGGGACGGAACCTGCACCTGAAGGCCGCCCAGGGAACGGCTCGGTCCATCGTTCAGGGTAAGATCGCCGCGGATACGTATCTGGTCCAAAGCGGCGGGGCTTTCAACGAGAAGATTCTTCGGAGTCGGCTGAAGGATGGCCTGTACTTCATGAGCACGGTGCCGGACGTGGCCGCCGGCGAAACGATTCCGTACCTCTTCTGCATCCGAATGAACACCGGGAATGTCGGAATCGGGGTGCCGAATCCCCAGTATCCATTCCAAGTCGGCTATGTCGGCAGTAACAGGGGCAATGGAGCGCATGTCACCGTGGGTGGTGTCTGGACCGATGCCAGCAGCCGCACCGCGAAGCAGGACATTGAACAGCTCACCACCGTCCAGTCGCGGCAGACTGTGCGCGCGCTGGAACCGGTCACGTTCCGCTACAAGAACCAGCCGGACGAGCAGTACGTTGGTTTCATCGCGGAAGACGTCCCCGATTTGGTCGCCACCCAGGACCGAAAGAGCCTGGCTCCGATGGACATCGTCGCCGTCCTCACCAAGGTCGTTCAAGACCAGGATCTGCAACTGGACGAGCAACGGGAAGTCACCACCAAACAGAAGAAGGAGCTTGACGACCAGCGACAGTTGATTGAGAAGCAGCAGGCGATGCTCGAATCGTTGAACGCGCGGCTCAGTCGCCTTGAGCAGCGGTGACGTTGATCCGGTCTTCAAGACGCTGCGCCCGACCAAACAGTTTGGACAGCGGCTTCGGGGTTGAATCTGTCGGCTGGCACCCCATCACGGGCAGTGAGGCACCGATCGATGATCGTCTGACGAATGAACTGAATGCGACCGTGACGTCCGTTGACCCCGCGTTGGTTATCCTTCAGCATGTTGGGGGGCGGACAAAGTGACCGTTCACCGTGTGGGCAACGCGGCGGGCATTGGGCATGATCACATGCCCGGCCCGCGGCCCCGCGCGGTTAGCAGCCTGTTGAAAAAGTCGTAGCACAGGCGGCTCGCCTGTGATTTCGCCGGGAAACACGAGCAGGCGAGCCGCCTTCTCCACGTTTTTCAACAGGCTGTTAGACGACAACAGCACCACGGAGCATCAGACATGACGCCGTTCGATTCGCAGTATGCAGCGCTTCGCCGCGAAGTTTCGCGCCGATCATTTCTGACTCGCACAACAACCGGTGTCGGCGCGATGGCATTGGCGTCGCTGCTGAATCCGCAACTACTAACGGCTGCGGACGCCGCAGCACCGGCTCCAGCGGACAAGCGTTGGAACGGTGTCGTCACGCCGCTGCATCTGCCCCGCAAGGCGAAGCGGGTCATTCATCTCTGCATGGCGGGCGGACCGAGTCATCTGGAAACACTCGATTACAAGCCGGAACTGGCGGCCCAGGACGGCAAGCCGATGCCCGAGTCGATCACGAAAGGACAGCCGATCGCGCAGCTTCAGGGACAGCAACTGAAGTGCTTGGGCCCGCAGCACAAGTTTGCGAAGTTCGGCCAGTCGGGACAGGAGATCTGCGACCAGTTCCCCAAGCTGGGCAGCGTCGCCGACGACTTGTGCATCGTCCGGTCGCTGGTGACGGAAGCGATCAATCACGATCCCGCGCACACGTTCATGAACACGGGGACCGCGATCTCGGGCCGACCCAGCATGGGGTCGTGGACTTGGTACGGACTGGGCGCCGACTGCGAGGACATTCCCGGCTATGTTGTGCTGACCTCGACCGGCAAGAGCGGTCAGCAACAGCCGATCGCCTCGCGGCAATGGCACAGCGGGTTCCTGCCGAGCCGCTTTCAGGGGGTGCGGTTCAACTCAAAGGGGGACGCCGTCTACTACATCAACAACCCGGCCGGAGTCTCGCGCGAGCAGCAGCGGGACGTCGTCGACGCGGTCACGCAGCTCAACCGGCAACTCGACGCGAGCATCGACGATCCCGAAATCGCCACGCGCATCAACCAGTACGAGATGGCGTTCCAGATGCAGGCCAGCGTCCCCGAACTGATGGACCTGTCCAACGAACCCAAGCACATCATGGAGCAATACGGCTGCACGGGCCTCGACGGATCGCTCAACGCGAATTGCCTGCTGGCCCGACGCCTGGCCGAGCACGGCGTGCGGTTCATCCAGCTCTATCACCGCGATTGGGACCACCACGGCGGCATCCGCGACGGCATCGCGG
>JAYTIB010000769.1:0-8587 GCA_043732205.1 Schlesneria sp.
GCGATTCAATGGTGATTGCGCGGGGTGAAATCTGGTGGGCAGACTTGTCGCCGACTCAAGGCACCGAACAGTCGGGTGTGCGGCCAGTCTTGATCGTTCAAACCGACAAGGCCAATGTGGCCAGTCCCCACACGATCATCGTTCCACTCACCACAAAGATTCGCCACAAACTCCTCCGAAGCCACGTGCCACTCCGCGCGGGGGACGGAGGAACCACCGAAGACGGCGTGATCCTCTGCGAGCAGATTCGAGTGGTGGACAAGCGGCGACTGCGGACGCGCATGGGATCGCTGACATCCGCTCAAATGGACGAGGTCGAGGTCGCTTTGAAAGTGATCTTGGATTTGTCATAGAGTTCCCTCCCGTCAGCCAAGTCTCCCACCAATGCCTCCATTCCACTCCGAACATGCGGAACGCTTGCAGACCCTGGTCGACGACCCTGATGGATGACACGCGGATGCCTGTCTCGCATGACCGCGCGGAGAGATTTCGATGGTTGGCAGGGTGCGTGAAGTCATCGGAACGCACCATCGTCCACTCGATGGTCCGTGGCGTGTCGAGGTTGCCCGGTGAATGCGGTCTTGTATCGTGGTGATCGTCGGTCCGAGGCGGTTCGATCCCGGAGACGTTCGCATGAAACCCCGCATTTTCATCGCGGCGGGTGGAATCCGGTGTAGTGGTGGCGTATGACGTTCGGCTGACCGAGGACCGCGCCTGTTGTCGGAGCCGATGATGAGTCTGCGTCTGTTTCTCTCCGCCGTGACCGATCAATTCAAAACTCTGCGCGAGGAGCTTGGAGAACAATTCATTCGCGGCGGATACCACGTCGTGCAGCAGAAGGATTTCACCGGCATCGGCGTCAACACGCTGGTCATGTTGGCGAAGTTCATCGAGCACAACAGCGATGTCGTTTTGCATCTGGTCGGGTCGGACGTTGGCAGCGTCCCGGACACCGATGTCACCACGAACCTGATCCGACACTGCGGCGAGGACAAGTTGCGGGAGCGGTTTCCGAAACTGTTTGTCGACGATGCGTATTTGCATCTGACCTACACGCAGTGGGAAGCGTGGCTCGGCCGGTTCTATGGGAAGCATGTCGTCCTGTTTCAGGCGTCGGGCGAACTGGATGAGAGTCCCGCGACCCGGAAGCCAGCGGATCCTGGCAGGCCGTCCCCGATGTCGGTCGAGGAGCATCTGTCTCGGTTGAAGGCGGAGTGCGGCTATCCCGCTGCCCAATTCCAGACGAAAGCATCTCTGCTGTTGTCTGCGGTGACATCAGCGTCGCGGATTCTGAACCTCGGTTCGCATCATCACGACCGGCCGTGTCACCTCACGTACTCAACGCTGGGCGAGTTGTTCATCGGGCGGGACGGGTTTCTCCAGCAACTGCGGGAGAAGTTTGAGGCGGCTCGGGCGGCGGGGCGGTGGCCGAATCAGGCGGTGTGCGGGGTCGGCGGACTGGGAAAGACGCAGGTGGCGGTCGAGTACGCCGTCAAATATCGGGACGAGTACACCGCCGTGTTGATGGTGAATGCCGACACGCCCGAGTCGTTGCGGAGCGGTTTGGCCAAGCTGGCGGGAGTGCTGCACTCGGGCCTTGATCCGGCGACGCCCGACGACGCAAAGGAGCGGGCGACGCTCGATTGGCTACGGCAACATCCCGGTTGGTTGCTGATCGTGGACAATGCCGACACCGCAGCGGCGCGCGACGAGGTGACGCGGCGGTTGTCGCAGTGGGCGGACGGGCATGTCCTGATCACCGCCCGGTTTCATCAGTGGCCGAAGAGTGTCGAGGCGCTCGATCTGCATGTCCTCAGCGTGGAGGACGCCGCGCGGTTTCTGCTGCAGGCAACGGACGGCAAGCGGCGCGTTTCCAGCGACGATGAGCAGCAGGCGCGACAACTGGCGGGGGACGATCTGGACGGACTGTGCCTCGCCCTCGAACAGGCGGCGGCATACATCGAAGAGAAGGAGATCACGTTCGCCGAGTACCGTCGCCGCTGGGCCGAGAACGACAAGGCCGCCCGGACGTGGGCCGACAGTGTGACGATGCAGTACCACACCGAGATCCAGGAATCGCTCTCCGTCGCGACGACGTGGTTGACGACGTTCCGGGAAATGACGCCCGCCGCGCAGTCGCTGCTGCAACTCTTCGCGTGGCTCGCCCCCGACCCGATTCCGCAGGGATTGGTCGATCACCCGGAACTCCAGCAGCAGTTGCAGGAATGTCGCCTTTCGCTCCGCGAAAGGACGCTCCACGAAGACACGCCATTTCGCGGAGCGAAAGGCGACAATGCCGACATCGAGTCGGCCTTGGCCGTCCTCCGCCGGTACTCGCTGCTCAGCCGCCGACCGGGCGATCCGACCGACTCGACCGGCCGCGTCCATCGCGTCGTGCAACTCATCACCCGCGAACGCCTGTCCGCCGAGCAGCAGCGAGCCACTCTCACCGCGATCCTGCGGGTGGTTGATGTCTGTGTCGCAGGGAATCCCGCCGATGTCCGGACATGGCCCAAGCTCGACCCGCTCCGGCCCCACCTGATCCGGCTGATCGACCACGCCGAACAGCGACAGATCGACGAACCGACTTCACGACTCATGGGGGAACTCGGCACGTTGCTGTCGGCAAAAGCCCTGCACAAGAAGGCCGAAGATTTGAAGAAGCGGGCCTTGGCCCTCGATGAACGTCATTACGGCCCCAATTCCACTCAGGTCGCCGTTCGTCTCAATAACCTCGCCCAAACGCTCCAGGACACGAACCGTCTGGCGGAGGCCGAGCCGCTGATGCGCCGCGCGCTGGCCATCTTTCGGGCGAGCCTGGGGGAAGAGCATCCCAACACGCTCACCGTCGGCCGAAACTATGAACTCCTGCTCGCCGCGATGAAGGAGTAGACGTAGGGTGCGCGGAGTCTTCGCAACGCACAGGTTGGAGGTCTGACTGTTCCGAAGACGGTGCGTTCCGAAGACTCCACGCACCCTACGGTGGAACCCGGACGTAATAATTGCACAGCCCCTAAGTTGAAGGAGGTTCACCATGAACGTCTATGGGATTATTCCGGCGCGACTGCAATCGACGCGGTTGCCCCGCAAGTTGCTGTTGGCGGAGACCGGGCGACCGTTGATCGAATACACGTGGCGGGCCGCCTCGCGGGCCGGGAACCTGAAGCAGGTGCTGATTGCCGCCGACAGCGACGAGATCCGGCAGGTCGTCACCGGATTCGGGGCGCGCTGTGAATTGACCGGCGAACATCCCAGCGGAACCGACCGGATTGCCGAGGTCGCATGGCGGTGCTGTCCCGATGGCGACGTGTTCGTCAACATCCAAGGGGACGAGCCCGAGATCGATCCGGCCAACATCGAAGCGGTGGTCGCGGCGCTGGTCGACTGCCCGTCCGCCGACATGTCGACGCTGGCGACTCCCATGACCAGCTTGGAGCAAGTGCAGGCATCGTCGTGCGTGAAGGTGGTTGTCGCAGCGGATGGCCGGGCTCTGTACTTCAGCCGCGCTGCCATCCCGTTCTGCCGAGACCGTTCGCCGGAAGAAGTGCTGCTCACCGATCGGCCGTGGCTGTTGCATCTGGGGATCTATGCGTACCGGGCTGAGTTCCTGCGGCGATTGACCGCGTTGCCGCCGTCGCGGTTGGAACAGCTTGAAAAGCTCGAGCAGTTGCGGGCACTGGAAGCGGGGGCACGCATCCAGGTTGCCATCGTCGAGCATCACTCGGTTGGCATCGATACGCCCGACGACTATGCTCGGTTCGTGACGCGGCAACGCCAGGCAATTGCCCGCGGTTGACTAATCCGATCGATGCAAATAGACTCCTCCCGTCGGTTGGGAGAGCTGTCTGCTGATGGCTCGCGCTCAGTGATCCTGAGCCCCAACTGACTTTTTTTTGGCCTAAACCAAATGTACCTCCTGTACGTCGATGAGTCGGGCGACCCGGGACAGAGTGGATCGTCGCACTTGGTCCTCGGTGCTGTGGCACTGTTTGAGGGGAAGTGGCGGTATCTCGACGCCGATCTTCGCAACCTGATTGATCGATACTTCCCAACATCTCCCAAGCCCACCGAAATCCACCTTGCTCCATTGCGATCCGGCAAACAGGAGTATCGGGCGTTGGACCAAGCCACACGTCAGAAACTGTTGGACGATTTTTGTGGAATCGTGACATCGCTTCTGCCGACTGAGATCACGTTGTTCACCGTGATCGCCGACAAGTCTTGGTGGTTTGGCCAGAACCCCGGCAAGTCTGGCGATGATCTTTATGCCGAGCTGTTCGAGAATCTGAGCAGCCGGTTTGATCTTTACTTGCGCCGGCGGTACTCAGAGGGTTCTCCCTCCAAGGGAATCATCATTGCCGATCCTCACAAGGAAGCTCTGAGTGCGTCACTCCGCACAAATCATCGATTGTTTCAGAGAAGTGGCAATCGTTGGAATCCGCTGTACAACCTGATCGAGACCGTCTTCTTTTTGGACTCGCACGAATCACCCGGTTTGCAGTTGGCCGACTTGTGTTCGTATGCCGTCTGGCGCATGGTGACGGCGAGTGACACAACGTTGGCCACTGTCATCGCAAACACGTTCGACCGTGAACCATTGACCTCACGGGTCAATCCGGGGAAGTGCCACGGAGTGAAATATCTGGGTATCGACCCGGCCGTTCGCTCGCGCATTGGCCAAGTGTGGCCATAGACAGATTCCAAGCGTCGATTCGTTGCCCTCAACCGTCTTGTCGATTACAGCTCAGAAGAGATTCGATGACCAAGCACATTTTCGTGACCGGTGGCGTGGTGAGTTCTCTCGGCAAGGGCCTGACGTCGGCGTCGATCGGGACGATTCTCGAACGCCGCGGCTTGAAGGTGCGGATGCAGAAGCTGGACCCGTACATCAACGTCGACCCCGGCACGATGAGCCCCTTCCAGCACGGCGAAGTCTACGTGCTGGATGACGGCGCCGAGACCGATCTCGACCTGGGTCACTACGAACGGTTCACCAACAGCCCGCTGTCGCGCGAGTCCAACTACACGTCGGGCCGGATCTATCTCAAGGTGATTCAAAAGGAGCGCGAGGGGAAGTATCTCGGCAAGACCGTGCAGGTGGTGCCGCACATCACCGACGAGATCAAGGCGGCCGTGCTGGGTCTGGCCGGACCGGACGTCGACGTGGTGATCACCGAACTCGGCGGCACCGTCGGCGACATCGAGGGCCTGCCGTTTCTGGAAGCGATTCGCCAGATCCCGCTCGACATCGGCCGTCAGAACTGCCTGTTCGTCCACTTGACGCTGGTTCCGTACCTCAAGGCGGCGCGTGAACTGAAGACGAAGCCGACTCAGCACAGCGTGCAGCAGTTGCGACAGATCGGCATCCAGCCCGACATCCTGATTTGCCGCACCGAACGCGCACTGGGCAGCGACAATACCGACAAGATCGCCCTGTTCTGCAACCTCGAAAAGCGGGCCGTCATTGAAGAACTGGACAAGGAGTTCTCGATCTACGAAGTCCCGGTCGGTCTGATTCAATATGGATTGGACAAGCTCATCCTCGAAAAACTGGGCCTGCCGTCCGGTCCGCTGAACATGGACGACTGGGAAGAGCTCGTCCGGCGGATCAAGAATCCGCAGCATGAAGTCACGATCGCGGTCGTGGGGAAGTACATCGAACACCGCGACGCTTACAAGTCGATCTACGAGGCGCTCGACCACGCGGGCATCGCGCATTCGACGCGGGTCATCGTCAAACGAATCGAAGCCGAACTGTTGGAGCGGCAGGATGCGGCCTCAGCGCTGGCGGGTGTGGACGGGTTGCTTGTGCCCGGCGGCTTCGGACATCGCGGCATCGAGGGGAAGATCCAGGCGGTCCGCTTCGCCCGCGAAAACAATTTACCGTTCTTCGGCATCTGCCTGGGAATGCAGGTCGCCGTGATCGAGTACGCACGGCACATGATGGGACTGCATCAGGCCAACAGCACCGAGTTCGACACCGCATCGAGTGACCCCGTGATCTGCCTGCTGGAAGAGCAGCGTTCGGTCAGCGAGAAGGGGGGCACGATGCGACTGGGGGCCCAGCCCTGTCTGCTCAAGGAGGGATCGCTGCTGGCGAAGTGTTATGGAAAGGCCGAAATCTCGGAACGGCACCGGCACCGGTACGAATTCAATCCCGACTATCGCAGCCGGTTCGCGGCAGCCGGCATGGCACTGTCCGGACTGAGCCCCAACGGCACCCTGGTGGAAGCGATCGAGATCCCCGTCCATCCATGGTTCCTGGCCGTGCAGTTTCACCCGGAATTCAAGTCGAAGCCGAACCTGCCGCACCCGCTGTTCCACGGCTTCATCGGCGCGGCACTGAAGCGCCGACAGAACCGGGCGTAGGCTTCGAGCCGCGCTAGGTATAGACGACTCAACGCGGGCCGCGTGAGGTATCACAACCTGTCCAACCGGGCGGCCTGTTCCACTTCGCGCAGCTTGGGCGGAAACAGCGGCAAGGCGATCTCCGGTCCCATCAGTTCCGGGTGCCACATCTTTTCCCATTCGAGCGAATGCCAGCCGGTGTATCCGTCGGCGAGCAGCAGTCGCAGGCAGTCGATCGCCGGGAATTCGCCACCGCGGAACAGGACGTAGTCCGCGTGCTGATGGCCCGACATCAACTGGCTGGCGGCGCGGGCGGCCTCGGTGGTTTCCTGCGTTGGAGCGCGCGTCGGCAGAGTGACCGAGTCCTTCCAGTGAGTGTGTCGCGTCCACGGTCGCAGCCGCTGCCATGTTTCCGCGAGGGGCTCGCCGTGAAAGCGCCACGGATGATGCGTGTCCCACACCAGTCCCACGTGCGGGTGATTCGCCAGTTGCATGACTGCGACACACGGAGGCGAGGCCGAGAAATCTCCGTGGGTTTCCAGCAGGATTTGAATTCCCGTCGATGCCGCGGCGTCACCCAACGCGACAAGACCGTCCGCGATCTGCCGCAGGGTGGCCGGCCGCGCGGGGTCGTCGTGTTTGGGGAGCACGTCGCCAAAGACGCGGATGAACCCGCCCCCCAATGCTGCGCACAAATCGATGTATCGCCGGCCGATCTCGATTTGCGACGCACGTTCGCTCGCTGCGGGTGCATCGAAGCGGACCGACGAGGCCAGTCCCGCGACACGAAACCCGGTGTCGGCAAGTTCGCGTCTCCGGATAGGCCAACGACCCGGTTGCAGGTCGTCGATCTTCAGCAGGTCGGTCTCGCGCGACAGCAGGCGAATCTCGACACCATCGAAGCCAAACTCAGAGCCGTGTTTCAACACGTCGTGCCACTTCCAATCGGGGCAGGCCAGCGTTGAGAAGCAGGTCTTCAGCGTCACGGTGCCGAGTCTCCTGGCCGGTTGGTTGTTTGGCATCGAGGTACGAAGATCGTCGTTGAATCACGGCCGCTGGATGTCGGGCGCGTTAGCCCGGATTATTCACCACGAAATACACGAAACACACGAAAGAAATGCCATCAGACAAGTTGGGTCACAAACGATACCGTTGACGAGTTGAGACGGTGTTTCTGATGACGCTCGACGTAACTTTCTGCCTTTCGTGGCTTTCGTGTATTTCGTGGTTCAAGCCATGAATAATCCGCGTTAGTTCAGCGGATGATTGAAACGCCCACCTGTGGTTGGCCGGACGGGGGTGATCTTCAGTTGTGCTTTCACGAATCCGAGGTATCTCGGGTCTTCGTCGGCGAACAACTCTTCGCCTCCCAGACGGAATGCCTCTTCCAGCGCGTCGGCGGCATCATCCAGTTGTCCCAGTTCCAATAGGGACTGACCCAGACGCAGGTAGAGAAACGGATTGGCCACCCCATCGGGATAGTTCAGGGCATCCAGCAGCAGATCGGTCGCCTCGCCGTACTCCTTCATGCGAACGTGCGCATCGCCGGCCGAGATTAGAATCCACGTGGCGGCAGCCCACTGGTCGCGCGGCTCGGGCAGCAGATCCCACGCCTGGCCGTATTTTTCGAGGGCGTCGTCGTACTGCTCCATGCCGGCGAAGTGGTCCCCCTTGCGGCACAGACCGTCGACCAGTTCGCTCAGTTCTTTGGGGAGCTTGTCCATGCAGGGCTCGATTCTCATCGTTCGCATTCAATGTCCGCAGACGCGATGTCGTCGGGCGTCCGTTCGCGGAAGTGGGGTTGAAGATAGCCCGCATGCGGGATGGTCACAAGACGACGCGCCGTTGGCTCCGGGTTAAACCGCGCGCGGCCGAAATTCACGTATCGTCGTTTAACCGCGTGGGCAACGCCCCGCGCGATTGAGGCTGCACGCGCGATCGACGCGCGGGGCGTTGCCCACGCGGTTAAACGAGTCAATCCTAAACGTGCGAGGCATAAACGAAATCACTGACGGCAATCCGCGGTGCGTTCATCACGGATTACCCGAGGACGATTCGCTCTTCGGGGTATTCGTAGTTGGCCTTGTTGCTCGTTCCCGCCAGGGCGGCGACGAGCGTGAGGGCTCCGACTCGTCCCAGGAACATCGTGACCACAAGGACCAGCTTGGAAGCCGGTTGCAGGCCCGCGGTGACTCCGGTTGAGACTCCGACGGTGCCCAGCGCACTGCTCACTTCGTAC
>JAYTIB010000770.1:0-8573 GCA_043732205.1 Schlesneria sp.
CGACACGCTGCTGGTTATATCCGTTGACTCTTCCTGCACATTGCTCAGGTTGCCATTGAAGAAATCGCGAATACGCGGCCACCCGAACTTGGGAACAAAGATAAGGATTGGAAGCGCAATTGCCGCAATAAACAGAATCGTTTCCAAAGAGACCGCCCCTCGCTGATCCTGATGCAAACGCCGGATCAACGTTGGTTTTCGCACCACGATTGCACCTGCGGGAAAGGTCTGTGCCGGTCGATCAACAACGCGGGAGTGGATATGCAGCGACGATCAACTGTGAGACCCGTCGGAACCAAGAGGGTTGGTCGAAGAGTGTGAGCGCGACCGAATTCTCCCCTATGTATTTGAATTTGAAAGATAACGATTGGAGAGTTGTAGATGAAAAACAAGTGTCGGACTCAAATCCTTTTGTCAAGTCTCTAGGGTGCGTGGAGTCTTCGAAACGTCCGTCATTGGAGTTGCCGGTCTGCTGCGAGTGCGTTCCGAATCAATTCTGGTGCGTTCCGAAGACTTCACGCACCCTACATGATCCGCTGCGCGGGCGAAGGCGGGTTCGATGCTCAACTTGACGGTGGGCGGGGCGTCTTTCGCGAGCCCGTTTGCGATGTCATCCAGAGCCGTGGCGGAACTGCGCAGTTCCGGAAGTTGCTCGGCCAGGGCTCGCGTGAGGCTGCGGTTGAGCTCGCTCCCGCCGAGACCCGGAAACAACGTGACGACTCGCCAAGCCTTCACCCGGTCATCGTACGCGTGCTGTGTGAGGGCGGCGGCCACACCGGCCCGCGCCAGGGAACTCTTCCCCGATCCGCTGGCTCCGACGATCACCGCGAAGGCGCAGCCCGCCTGTTCCTGATCGCGCAGACGCTGGAGGATGTCGCACGTTTCTTCATCGCGGCCCTGAAAGATGGGGGCGTGCTCGACGTCGAAAACCGCCAGGCCGCGATACGGCTCATCCAGCCACTGCGGAGCGGCGTCCGCTCCGAGCAGTTCATCCAACACCTGACGCAGGTGCGTGTGCAGCCGCTGCGCGAAACTGACCGGATCGCGGTAGCTGTGGTAGGCGCGGACGTTGTGCCCCTCGGCATCTTTGAACTGCTCGCGGATGAAGGACTCGGCGAGCTTCCGCTGGGCGGTCAGTTTTTCGAGCCGCGCCGTCGTCGGACAGACGGCGAGTGCCTGGCCGAAGCCCTCGTCGTCCTTTCTGGTGTAGGCCAGGATGACGGGGCGTTGCTTTTCGCTTTGCTCGAAGGCCGTGAGCATCAGATCGAACTCACGCTCGGTGCCGCTGCGATAGGGCGTGCCATCCGGCCGGGCCGTCGGCGGTCCCGGTGGAGTTCCCAGACGCGACCAGAGAATGAACACCGCAATATCAATCGGTTTCGACTTGAGGATTAAGTCGATGGTTTCCTGAATCGTCGCCGTGGCCGGCAGCGCGAGGTCTTGCCAGAGCACGGGCTGCAACGTCGCACCGGTGTAGTGCCGCTGCAAACCGTCGATCACCCGGCGCGCCTTGTCACGCTCGTCGTTCACGTCGCCGGGACTGGAGATGAAAATGCGGACGGTTGGGCGTGTCGTCGTCGTGGATGGGGATTCCTCGGAATCGTGTTACCGAATCACTGTGCCGGGGGATGTCCCAGCAGCGTCAACACGTTGGTTGCAAGTTCCAGATACGGGTCGTTCGGACGCTGCAAGACTTCCAGCAGGGACGTGACACCGGACCGGTCCAGCCACACATTCCACAGCGTCTTGGCGGCCACGATCCGCACCAGGGAGTCCTCATCCGCGAGACACTTTTGTATGGCGACCAAGCTGGAATCGAAGTCACTCGATGAATCCCAATTGGTGATTGCCGGAATCTTGCCACTCCAGACATCCGCGAGGGTGGCGGCGGCTTTGGAGCGAACCCAGACGTGCTCACTCCCCAGATTCTCAATCAGGACTTCGACCACCTGTTCCTTGGGAATTTCGAGACTGGTCTCCAGAAACAGATCCGCGTAGGCCCTCGTGGCCTCATCGCCCGCCAGAGCCGCGACGAGCCAGGGGGTCGCTTCACGACCGATCATGGCGAGCGAGCCCGCGGCATCGGCTCGAATACCCTGGTCGGGATCCAGCATCAGACGCCTGGCCAAGCCAGCGGCAGCCGGAAGTGAGAACGGGCCCAGCCGCCCCAGGTTCTGGACCGCGATCCGGCGGGCGGCGACATCCTCGTGTTCAAGGGCGTTCGTCAGACCAGTGCGAATGGCGGTCGCAAGTTGCTGACGGGCCTGTGGGTCGAGATCAATCATTGTTGGTCCTCGCATCTCTCGGAATGATTTCCAAGTTCTGACAATACACTTGAAGGCCAACAACGTACTCGGGGTGAATCCGCGCGCACCACAAATTCGTGATGGGAACCACCCCAGAATGTCAGTTCACACGATGTTCAAAGGGAATGTCGAGTGCAAACAAGTCTGTGGCGGGGCATGCTTAGTCTTTCTTCGCCGCCACGTCTGCCTCTGTTCGTCCCAGCAGGATGCGGTCGAATGAGGCCGCTCCACCCACCGTGCTCAGTGACATGGAGCCGATCGTCATCTCTCGTCCGGTCAGCTTCCACAGATCGATCGTGACCACCGTCCATTCCTTCGGCGGTGTGGCAGCAACCTGCTGCGTTACGAGCACCGATTCGAACTTGGCCGCTTCTCCGGCATGCAGTGATATGCCGCCAGCGTGATGCTCGCCGACGCGCAGGGTCATGCCGCGCGAACTCTCGGAACCCTTCCACGCGAACGAGAGCCAGCGGTATTCGCCCGGCTTCGTCGGCTGCTCCACGATGTGGAACGCCCAGTTGGGAATCAGGTGACCGAAGGGAGGCCGGTAGTACGCGTTGGCGGTCTTGTCGGCTTCCATCGCCAGGCACTTGCCGCCGCTGAAGGCGTCTTCGTAGCGAAATGAAAAGCCATTGTTTGGGTACTTGAGCGACGTCAGGTCGCTTTCGTTCTCATCGAATAGCACGGCCGTCGGCTTGTTCGCGACTGCGTCAGGATGTGATGGACCGAGTTCCTCGCCGTGGAGCATGATCTCGCTGAGACGCAGGTTGCCGACGAACCCGCGCGGCAACGACAGTCGAAACCGCGCCGCTTCGACGGGCCTCGGCAAAACGTGCGTATGCGTGGCTTGATCGCTGAGCAGCCGCCCCGCCGGTTCCCACGTTTCCTGGCGAGGGTTCCAGGATTCAAACATCACGTCGCGCAACCACGACTCGGGATGAGTCGGATCTTCAACGATCGTCACGGCGTTGACTCGCAGATTGGTGTTGAAGCGGTCGATGACGAGCGTGAAGTTCGTACCGCCCGAGCCGACGGGATACACGTCCCGCCAGTTGATCCACGGTTTGGCCGGAGTCGTCCGATCCCCGTCGAACAACTTGCCGGGTTGGTCGGTGAGTTCGACCTGCTGGCCGTTGCTGCGAACGAGCGAGAACACCGTCTTGCCCGGCGTCAGCAGATTCGCCGGTGCGACATATTCCGGAGGTTGGGTGTTGGTCCAGAGTTCGTAGCGCGAGGTCGGTGTCGGATCGGCTTGCAACGCGATCGGACGGATGTCGTTGATCGCCGGATCGGGCGACAGCAGCGTGCGCCACTTTTCCACGTATCGCTCGTCGAGTCGCACCACCGTCCCCATCCAAGTCGCCAACAGCAAGTCCCCTTGCGGTAGCCACGCGGGGACGGTCAGGGCGCGCAAGTCGCGTTCGAACAGCACGTCGCCTTCGAGAGACAGGACAGAGGCCGTGCC
Organism: Schlesneria sp.; assembly: GCA_043732205.1. Classification (GTDB taxonomy): domain Bacteria; phylum Planctomycetota; class Planctomycetia; order Planctomycetales; family Planctomycetaceae; genus Schlesneria. Next base: position 3,772 of record JAYTIB010000770.1, read on the forward strand.
CAGCTCGCTCGAAAACGCGATCCGTTTTCCGTCCGGGGCGAAGCGCGGGTGATGCACCCGGTCGTCGCCGTTGAATTGCCAAATCAAACCGCCGACGGAATCGAAGAGCTTGAGTTTCTCCACGTCCGTGAGAGCCAGACGCGAACCGTCGGGCGACACGGACAACTCATCGCCGGAAGCGGGAATCGTGTTGATCACTCGGCCGTTGCGAATGACGAACAGCCGTCCGGACTCGGTGGTCGTGTGAGCGACAAGCGTATTGCCGTCGGGCGAGGCCACGAGGCGCGTGATCTCGCCGCTGCTCGCCAGGATCAGCCGCCACTTCACGGTGCCGGTGCGCGGGTCGTGAGCGAGGACCGTCATGCCGCGAGTGGACGCGAGAGTCTCATCGTTGAGCGTCGTGAGCAGCACTCCCGTCGGGGCGGACGACTTCGACCAATCCTCGGCCCAGAGTTGCCGGCCTTCACGATCCCACGCCGCCATGCCGAGATTGCCCGCAGCAGCAATCCAGTCTGCCTTCGACGAGACCGCAAACTGGTTCATGCGATCCAGCAAGAGCGCACCGCTGATGAACTCATGAGGCAGTCTTTGCGGCAAGCCCGGCAGGGCCAAGCGGCGCGACGGTTTCCCTTCCTTGTTCAGCAGATGCAGGTGATAGCCCTGCGCCGAAGTGAAATCGTAACCCTGCACCGCGAAGCCGTTACCCGTCGATTGCGGGGCGAAGGCGAAGTAGTGGCCGACTCGGTCGCGCCACTTGATCTGGCCGTTGTTGATGTCGAGGCCATAAAGATTGTTGTCCCAATTGAAGGCGTTGAGCATAGCGACGTCCCCAGCAATCGCGATGTCTTTGAGATGCGGACCGAAATGAGGCGTGACCTTCAACGATGGCCTCGCGCTGAGCATCGCATCGACCGCCGGTTTTGCATGTCCCGGCACGATGGCATAGACGCGCATCGGCAGCGTGCGCAGATCGCATTCCATCCGGCCGGCCGTGTCCGGCTGCACCTGCCTGCCGTCGAACAGGTCATACACCGAACAGCCTTCCAAGTCGCGCAGTCCCAGTGTCGTCTTCACCGGCAGACGTGTCGCGATGCCCAATGTCATCCTCCACAAACTGCCCGGCTCGACCGGCGTGGTCGTGTTGTTCACGGCGAAGACGTAGCGCACACCGTCGTGACCCGTTGAGAGGCGTTCGGTCAGCGTCACTTCCGCGTTGTCGCACTCGGCCACGGGAGGCACGATCGGCCCCAGCTTCTCGCGCAGCACGGCCGCGTGCTCTTTCAAGAGACGCGGGTGTTCCCAATACGCGAAGTCGTTGTTGATCGAGTGCAACTTCTCGAACTGGTTGAACGACACGCCGAGCGGCTGGAGGTCGGCGACCAATTCCGCCCGGCACGATCCATCGGCGAACACCGCCACACCCGCGTCTTTGGCGACGCGCAGTGCTTCGGCCAGCTTTGGCTCCATCTCCACCGTCTGCCCGACGACCAGCACGGCCCGATAATTCTTCAATCCGTTCGCGTCGATGTCGTCGAGGAACACCATGCTCGCCGGTCGGTGGGCGTAGAGGCAGGACTGATACGCTTCGAACAGCCGCTCGAAATACAGTCCGCCGAAGTCCTGCCAATTGTCGATCTTGATCAGCCGCGACGAGACGACGATCGCGACGCGGTCGTTCTTTTTTGTTTTGAGCATCCACGGGCCGTGCTCGTGGAAGAGTTCGCCCACGGCCCGCATGATCGACGCCAGCCCGTGATAGCCCGAACGATTGTCGTATGGCTGCGCCCCCCAGTTGGGAACCCAACCCGATGAGCCGACACCGTCGCCGCCGCGCATCGCGATCTGAAACAGCACTGGCAGGATTTGCTCGCCGGTCCCTTGATCATTCCAGATCTCCGGGTGAAACCACGCCGGTTTGCCCGGCCGTTTCTCGAAGTCGACCGCGTGCATGTGCCAGTTCGGGACCGTGATCTGTTCGGCCTGGAATTGCACATCGACCTCGTCCACGTCGCGGTACGTCACCGGCGGATAAACCTGAACGTTACGGTATGGGCCGCTGTCCGCCTGCTTGAGTTGCGGCGCGACTTCGTCCATCGCCGACTTGAAGACCTTGCGCGAGTCCGTCGGCAGATTCCAGCGCGCCTCACCGACTTCGTCCAGAATCGGATCCCACTTGCCGGACTCCTTCGCGACCTTGAGTGCCGCCTCGTAAGCCTTCCACTTGGCTTCGACGACGATCTTGGTTGGTTCGTAGATCCACCAGTTGCTCGTCCAGCTCCAGCCACGGAAACTTGGAAACGGTTTGAGCAGCGACGTGATCGACTTCACATCGGCCTGATACTGCGCGGGCGAACGACGGTCGTGACCACTGCCCAGCGGCAGGCCGGCGTCCATGTAGGTGAGGATCGACCACTGACGCACGCCCGCCGCGCCGTACGCCGCCTGCGTTTCCAGACCCGGCGGAAGAATGCGAGCCTTCTCCGGATCGACGCCGATGGGGTCGGCTGCCAAACGCTTCATCAGATCAGGAAGTTCCGGCGCGTTGTGATGCGACCACTCGAATTGCCCACGGAAGTGAGCGATGCCGAATCGGTCCACGAACTGGTTGACGCGCCGCTTGTCGATGCGAGCCAGATGCGTGGCCAGCACATCGCTGCTGTCCCAAAGATTGCCGTAGTTGGCGGTCAGTCCGTAGTCGCCGTGAACTGTCATGCGAAACTCGGACGCCGCATCGAGACCGGTCCCAATGACCAACGGCTGCGCCGCGACGGTGTAACCAGCAACCTGCGCGGTGAGTCGATATCGTCCGGGCTTGAGCGCGGCAATTGATTCAGCGGCGAACGTCAGGTCGCCTCGGCCTTCGGCGCTGATTGTGGCGTCCTGTTTCGTCAGCGTCGATTTTTCGTCGGTCAACAACACCGTCACGATCGCGGGTCGCCGATCGGCCGGCGCACGCACTACGGCCGATGCTGAGACCTTCTCACCCTTCGCGAAATGCGTTCGGTTGCCCGGCGTCAGAATGCTGATGGTCCCCACGCTGTCGGGGACGCGGACTTCGATCATGTCGCGGACAAGGAATTCCGCAGTCGAGCCCGATTGGGCTCCGCGCAGCTCGGGGCTGACCTTGAGTTGGTAAAGCCCAGCCATGTCCGCAGGCACGACGATCCGGCCGTCTCTCCACGGCACTTCGCGCCAATCGACATCACCCCACGTCGCGGCCCAAACTCGCCAGCGCGGCGAGATCGGTCGGCCTCCGGCGTTGAACTCAATGGTGAACGGCGTCGCCTCGCCCGCCTTCCAAAGATGTGTCGGATAGCGCACGGTCAGTTGCTCGTGGTCGATCGACACGATCGACTTCCGCTGGCCCGTTGCGCGATCAAACGACTGAAACAACTCGGTCGGATGAGACCGCTTGATGAGCAACTCGCCGCCGAAGACCCGCAGCGACGTGAGGTGCATCCCGGAAGCCGGCTTCTGATCGCCGAACTGAAGCGTGAAGTTGCCGTCAGGCTGACCGGCGGGATTGAGCGTGACTCCTTTGTCATGAACGGGGCCGATGACGCAGACCTTGCCATCGGAGTCCACGTCGAAAGAACCGAGGCCATCGGGATGCCGGTAGCTCCAGCGCGTCTTTCCGGTCAGGTCCGAGCAACGAACCGTGTGATTTTCAATGTGCCAGCAAAACGATTGTGTCTTCTCGCAGACTCGAAAGCCCACGAATCTCTTCGTCTCCTTCTCGTCGGCGAAGATCGGATACGTCGTGACGGTCCGCCCCTGCGCGTCAATGCGCACGACGCGATTGCGGTGGTGATCGATGCCGTAGAAGTCTCCAGACGTCTCGCCCGCCTCGACACCGAGCGGGGCGTCCCAGCCAACGGCGTCGCTGACGAGAAACTCGGCGTTGGCCGCCAGAGCTTTGAAGTTCGCGTCGTAAAGATTCACCGCATGAGCAAAGTGAGCATTGGCAGTCGCGATGACTCCGGCGGCGTTGGCCGTGGCATTGCCCATCGCATACACGACCGTCCCACCAACCTTGTCCGACCCGTCTCGTCCAAAACGGAGCACGAACCCCGGCGACTGCTGGTTGCTGAGATACACCCGCCCGTCTCGGCCGATCGTCATCACCGCACCGCGACTGTCGAAAGCAGCGTTCTCACGAGAAATGGTCTGCGTGAGCTGAACCTGAGCGAGCGCAGAGGAAGTCAGGAACAAAGCGACGAACGTGATGAGCCAAGTCTTGAACATGGTTGGGATCTTCGTGGAAGGTCTTGGAATGTGCTGCGGCCACACGGCTCGTAATTCTATACCTCTTGCGGTCGGACTTGATCGATTCCGGCCACCGGTTGACGGCACTCCAACCAATTGCCGCCTGTAACACAGTTGGCGGAGAGCGCGGAAGTAGTCCGATTACAGGCCCACCCGCCGCACCTGTGGTTCCTCCTGCGGGCCACCCTCATCCTGTCGTAGCCCATCGACGAACTGCAACCCCAGCAGCAAGCCTTGGCGATAGCGCCGGTGGAACATCGAAAAGTACCACAGGACATGCTGGGCCGCCCGCAGGGGCGGCTCGGACAGCAGTTGAAGCGGGACACCGCTCCGGACCCCGCCGAGTTGAAGCGGGACGCCGCGAAATATCCGGGTGGTGTCGGCTATTCCAACCGCCAAAAGATGCGGCAGCTTGCCAACAAGATCACGGCAACGAATTGGTCCGAGCTGATGAAACTCCGGTGGAAGAGAACCGGGTTGCCGCTGACGTGGGCGCATCTGGTCGCCTTGGCTTCGGCCCCCGCGGCGGAGCTGAT
>JAYTIB010000771.1:0-22470 GCA_043732205.1 Schlesneria sp.
TTGCCCGACCAGGATTCGAACCTGGACAAACAGAACCAAAATCTGTTGTGCTACCGTTACACTATCGGGCATCCCGCGGGGGGCGGGTAATCTATCGCATGCCGTCGACAACTGGCAAGGTTCACGCTTGTCCGGTCTGTGGATTCTTCCCTCACCACACATCGGAATCGTCGGCGTCGACTCCTTCGTTCGCGAAAGTTGATGCGAATGAGTCACGTGTTTGCGAGGCGGGCCGTGTTCTTGTTGGAGATGGTTGAGGTTGCGGGTTTCGGGGCCCGGTGTGAGGCAGCTATCCGGCGTTTGCCTCGGTTGCCATGACCGCGTGGACCGCCGCGATGATGGCGTCATGCACCAGCCCGTTCGTCACGATCACGCCGCGGTTTTGATTCAGTTCCCGGCCGCGCGAGAAGTCGAGCGGCTTGCCGTTGATGTCGGTCACCCGGCCGCCCGCTTCCTCGACCACGATGACTCCGCCGGCGTGATCCCAGATCTTTTCGAAGTAGCCGGTCTTGGTCGGCAGGCGCAGATAGGCGTCGGCAAAGCCGCGCGCGACGGTGGCGTATTTGGCCTGGCTGTCCATTCGGACGGGCGCGGCCGTCAGTCCCAGCCGCGCGGCGACCGCGGCCGATTCGTGGTGGGCGCTGTGGCCCGATTCGACTGATTCGCAAAACCGGGCCAGTGCGGGATCGGTCGTCTGTGTGACGCGGACCGGCTGCGGCGCGGCTTGGGCATCGAGCGGCAGGACGAACGCACCCTGGCCGCGCACAGCATAGAAGAGAGTTCCCGCCGGACTTCCCTCGGCTTCCGACACTGGCAGATTGGGACAGCCGAGAACTCCGAGTTCGATCCGTCCATCGACGATCAACGCCAGCGACACGGCGTACTGGCCCTTGCGCAGAAAGCCCTTCGTGCCGTCGATCGGATCGAGTGTCCAGAACCGTCGCGAGTATTCCACGGCACCGCCGCGATCGATCCAGCCGCAGACGTCGCCAGATTCGGCGTTGATTCCCAACCGGCGAACATGGTCGCAGACCGCACTCAGGAAGGCGGCATTCTCGGGCGACCGCAGCGCCGCCGAATCCTCTTCGGCGATGATGGGATCGTTCGGAAAGGAATCGCTGATGCTGCGGCAGACGACCGCCTGGCTGCCGAAGTCCGCGATCGTCACCGGGCTTTGATCCCGCTTGTCGAGCACCTCGGATGTGATGGTCGACTGGACGGCCCGGCAAAGTTGCGAGGCTTGGCGCACGGCGAACAAGGCGGTGTGCAGTTCAGTCGCAAACTCGGACATCGGAAATCCATTTCTCGATTGGGGAACGCGGGATTGGAAAAACTGTTACTCCAGCCATCAGCTTTCAGCCAACAGCCTTTAAGCTCCGACCTTATTTCTGGCCGGGGAATTCTTCCGGGGGAGCCAGGGCTTTTTCCAGTTCTGCCAGCAGCAGATCCAGGCGGAACGGTTTGTACAGCGCCAGCTTGAATCCCATTTGGCGGGCCTTGACCATGCGGTGCGCGCCGTCGTAACCAAAGCCCTTCATCAACACGACCGGCAGATGCGGGTGAATGTCGCGGATCTGAGAAAGCGCCTCGATCAGGTGCATGTCGGTCATTTCGGCATCGAACAACACGACGTCGTAGTGGAAGCTGCGGATCATCAGCAGGGCCTCTTCGCCGTTGTGCGCCGTCTCGACGTCACAGCCGTAGCGGGCCAACAGTTCGTGAGCGGCCTGTCGCACCGATTCGTTGCCATCCGCGACCAGCACCCGTTTCAGTTTCAGCTTCGGCCGCGGGGGCGTCTGCTGGTGGAAGGCCGGTGCGGCCGTCTTCGAAACGACCTTTTCACCGACACCGTGAATCAACTGCCGAATCGAGCGTGTCTGCTTGAGCATGCGCTGCAGGCGGCTGGCCGCCTCGGGGTCGAAGCCGACGTACTTGGTTTGCAGCCAGGCGATGTCGTTGAGGATTTCATCGACCGGCTTGGCGGCGTCGCGCAGCAACTGCGTCGAACTTTCCGAGACGGACGTCGCCCGTTCAAACACGAGCAGTTCGAGCGTGTTGAGTGCGACAGCGAGATCGCGGCAGAACAACTCCAAGAACTGCTGATCCTGCTCGGAGAAGGCGTTGGGCTTGGTGCTTTCGACATTGAACGTCCCCAGCACGCGATCGTGGTGCATCAGCGGGACGGTCAGCGAACTGCAGGCACCGGCGGCCCCACGCAGATACAGCGAGTCGGACGAGGTATCGCGGCAGAGGTAGCTCTTGCCGGTCGCCGCGACAAATCCCGTCACTCCGTTTCCCTGCGGTTCGGCGATCAATTCGCGGGCCGCCGCTTCGGCCGTCATGCCGACGTTGAGCAGCGGTTCCAAGCGGTTGGTCCGCTCGTTCAGCAGACGCACTTCGATCGTTTCGAAGTTCAGCACGTCCTTGGTGTGGTGGACGATCTTCTGCTTGAGCAATTCCTTTCGCTCGGTGATGTTCATCGACGCGAGATCTTCGGGAGCGAGGTCGCCCAGATCCTCACCCGCCTGGTGAATCGCCTTCAGCTTCTCGACCTGATGTTGTTCCGCGGAGATGTCCCGCACGGTGACCACGAGCAGCGACGGGTATTCGGCGTTGTCGGCGTAGACCGGTGCGGCCAGCACATCGAAGTAGGTCTTGTCGCCGACGCGGTACGTCGTCCGCGCCGGGCTGCCGGCCCCCAGCGCCGTGTGGAACGGCGAGAAGTCGGGGCCCAGGATCTGCGGCGCGCCAAACGCATCGTGAAAGCTCAGTCCCATCGGAGAGACGGAGTCGGGCTCGACGCGCCCGGTCAGTTCGAAGAAGCGGTTGTTGCACCAGCGGATTTGCAGGTCCGTGTCCAGGACAGCCACCCCTTCGGGCAGGTGCTTCAGAACATTCTCGAACGCCAGCAGCGCCGGCAGGCGCCGGGCGGGATCTCCCAGCACGACCGCACCGGAGAACTCCTGATCCGTGTCGAGTGAATCGGTGGGCCAGCCGTCTTCCGTCGCAGTGCAGACCGTACACTCCAGCGACTGGATCAACTCCAACACCGAACGGTCGGCATCGTTGCCGGAACCGAGCACAAGTAACCGCGGACGATTTGTCACCGGACACCGCTTTCCCTGTTGTGGTCAAGAACGTGGTCGGATTATAGGCGGCAAGCGCGGGACGTCGCAACGGGGGTTCTCGGCGTTGGCGCGAATGTGGAGGGACGGCTCGTGGCTGGGATTGGAAAGTGCAGATTCAGAATTGCAAAGTGCAAATTGGAATGCGGGGGAGAGTTGCTTCCGAGGCGCGGGTCGATTGACGTCGACCTCTTTCCGCCGCTTGGACTATCATCCGCGCGCCGAACCTCTCGGCCAGTGACGACGACGCGGCCCGCATGGTTGTCGCTCGGTCGCTGCTTGAAATCGGTTCCCTCCACTTCGACTGTCACCGATCAGAGTCGTCTGACTGCGAGAAACGGTGGAGACACTTCGCAACAACAGGGGAGTTCATGGTTCGCGAGCAAGTCCGCGGCGGGCGGGAGCGCGCGTGCGAAGGGGTCGGGAGTCTTTTTCAGGTCGGCGATCACCAGTCCGACCTGTGTCACGCGCCAATTTCGCCGACCTGAAAAAGACTCCCGACCCCTTGGGCATGAACCACATTCACGGATCTGTCACAGAACCACTCGATGGCTGAATAACTATGGTGCAAGTCATTCCACAGACCCCGACTCCACTGATGACTCCGACTCCGACAACGGACTCTTCGCCCGCGTCGACTCCCGCTGCCGCGAAACCGCGACGCCGTTGGATGGGGCGATTGCTGCTGCTGTTCGCGGTGAGCCTGGCCGCTGTGGTCTGGTTCGCACCGCTGATCGTCGCGAAGACCGCGTTGAGACAACAGGTGCCGAAGCTGCTGTTCCCGCAATATCCCGGCGCGATTGAAGTCGGTTCCGCGTCGCTCGGTTGGTTGCAGCCGGTGGTGGTGCAAAACCTGCGGGCCGAGGATGCCGAGGGACATCTGCTCCTCAACGTGAAAGAGTTTTCGACCAGCCTGACGCTGTGGCAACTGACGATGAGTCGCGCGAACCTCGGGCGATTCAAGCTGACCGAGCCAAACGTCTCTGTCGAGTTTCGGCCGCAGGGTTCCAACGTCGAAGATGTCATCGCCAAGCTGCTGAGCGGCCCGCGCGCGTCGCCTCCGCGCGACTTCGATCTCGAAGTGATCGACGCCACGATCGTCCTCGACCACAAGGTGGCGACACTGACCTCCACGCTCACACCCGTCTCGCTGGTTCTGCAATCCAAGCGGGGCAGCGTTGAGGAACTGGAACTGACGATCGGCAATGTTCCGTCACCGGACGAGGCGTCGTTGCAACCGCCGACCGACTGGCTCGCCTTCCGGTTTGGCGGCCAGCCGACGCAGGACGGCGTGGCAATGGTCCCCGGATCGAAGCACATTCGATTGAAGGCGACCGGCTGGAATCTCGACAAGCTGCTGCCCGCGCTCGCGCGGTTTGAATCCAACGCCGAATTGTCCGGAGTCCTCGATGCCGACATGCGCAGCCAGATCAATCTCGCCGAGTCCCCCGCCGACTGGACCGAGCGGGAATGGAGCTGGGACGGTCGGATCACCGTGAGGAAGTTCGTGTTGGCGGGGATCGCGGCCTTGAAGACGGACCGTGTTGCGCTGGAGACATCGTCGCTGGCCGGCCGGGTGGCGGCTCAACAGGGACGACTGTCGATGGATCGCGTTCATCTTCAGACCGAAGTCGGTGAACTGACCGCGACCGGCGACATTCCGTTGTCAGGATTGGCATCAGTCTCCGCACTCAACGCCGTCCGCTCGATCCTCGGCGAACAGGACTACACGATTCACGGTCACTTGGATCTTCAACGGCTCGCGGCGCTGTTGCCGAACACGCTGCGGGTCCGCGAGGGGACCGAGATCACCGGCGGACGCCTCGACGTGAATCTGGCGAGTGAGGCCAGTGAATCCGGCTCGCGACACTGGACCGCGGACGCCACCGTCGACCATCTGGCCGCGCGCAATCATGGCGAGGTGGTCACTTGGAACGAACCGGTGCGGATCGACATGCGGGCCCATCAGACCAAGGGGGTCATCACGGTCGATCGAGTTTCGTGCCAGTCCGATTTCTTCAAGCTGACCGGCCAGGGAACACTGGCCGATGCGACGTTTACTGCCACTGGCGATCTGACGCGATTGGAGGAGAATCTCCAACGCTTCATCGAACTGGGGATCGACAAGTTGTCCGGAAAAGTCCAAGCCCAGGGCGAGATCCGCCGCATGGAACAGGATCGCATCTCATTGCAAACGGCCATTCAACTGGATGACTTTCATTGGAACATTTCGAAGGACGCCGTCTGGCATGAGCCGCGTCTGGTCCTGACCGTGAATGCCGTCGGCAGCACCGTGGCCGACACCCAATTGAAGCGGATTGAATCGGCGGATCTGAAGTTGACCAGCGGCCAGGATTCGCTGGTCTCGAAGCTGTTGGCGGCGGTGGATCTGGATTCCAAGAACGCGATGTGGCCGGTCATGGCGACGGTGCAAGGCGACTTGCGAACCTGGCAGAACCGGTTGAGACCCTTCATCAGACTAAACGGCTGGCAACTGGCCGGGACCGCCAAGATCGACGCCACGGTGCATGCCGGTTCGCAGCAGGTCGAGGTTGTTAGTCTGACGGGAAGCGCCAGCAATCTGGATCTCCGCGGCCCGGAATGGTGGATCAAGGAACAGCAGGTGAAGTTTGAGACCGCGGGGATCTGGTCGATCAGACGGTCCGAGTGGACGTCGCCGCTCATGACATTGACATCAACGGCCATCGCAGTCCGTGTCCACGACCTGTTGGTCGACCTCAAGCCCGGCGGACAATTGGAACGAGTGACCGGCGAGGCCGACTATCGGGGCGATCTCGACAAGCTGTCGCGCTGGAAGAACCAGGCGCTGCCGCGTCCGTACTATCACCTGATGGGAACCTTCGAGGGACAGACGCATCTGGTCGAACAGGGCACAGTGATTACTCTGGACCTCGACACCACGGTCACCAAGTTGGTCGTCGCGGATTTGGAAACGCTGGCGAATCAGGAACTGCACTGGGTCGCGCTGTGGCGCGAACCGACGCTGCACGTCATCGGCAAGGGAAGCTATGACATCGCGTCGGGTAAGTTGCAGATGGAAACCGCCTCGATCGACGCCGAAGGACTCAGCCTGAACGTGCAGGGATTGCTCGACGAACTGACTACGGCGCGAAACGTCGATCTGAAGGGGGAACTCCAGTACGACTGGGATCTCGTCAGCCAGCGGATGGGTGATTCGTTGCGGAAGTCGGTGCAATTGACGGGCAAGCAGAAGAGACCATTCGCCATCAAGGGATCGCTCGCCAGCCTGACCGTTCACTCTGCCGACGGCGCGATGAAGCCGATCGAATTGACTGCGAACGCGGGGATCGGCTGGGATTCGGCGGTGATCCAGGGACTCCGGATGGGCTCGACCGATGTGGCAGCGCGGCTGGACAAAGGCGTCTGCCAGTTCGCGCCGATCAACACGACGCTCGCCGACGGAAAGCTGCATCTGACGCCTCAGATCCGCTTCGACCGCAATCCGGCGGTGCTGGTCCTGCCGAAGGAAAAGGTGATTGACCGCGTGCAGATGTCGCCCGAGTTGTGCAATGCGTGGCTGAAGTTCGTCGCGCCGCTGCTGGCCGACGCGACGCAGATCGACGGCCAGTTCTCACTCGACGTCGCAAGCGGCGCGCTGCCGTTGTCGGCACCGACTACGGGAGAACTCGGTGCCACGCTCGGCGTGCATCACGTCAAGGTCCGTCCGGGTGGAACCGCGCTGCAGGTGCTGGGGATGTTTGATCAGATCCAGTCGATCATCACGCGCAAGCCCGCGGGAAACGGGCCGCGCGATCACATCTGGATGCAAATGCCCGAGCAGGCGATCGCGTTCAAGCTCGCGGGCGGACGTGTCCATCACACGGATGTGACCTTCCTCATCGGGGACGGCGTGGTGCAATCAAGCGGTTCCGTGGGGATGGATGAAACGATCGATCTGGTGCTGCAGATCCCCATCCGCGACGAATGGACCAGGGATCAGAAACTGCTGGCAGGCTTGAAGGACAAGTCACTGAAGATCCCCGTCCGCGGCACGTTGACCCGGCCGCAGATCGACTCGCGCATCCTGACCGAACTGGCCACACAGATCGGCGGCACGGCGTTGGAGGGAGTGCTCGAAGACAAGCTCGACGACCTGTTCAAGAAGAAGCTGAACAAGTTCCTGCCGGGACAGAAGTGATTCGCGGATCAACGTACCGCCCACAGAAATCAGGCCGTACGGACGAAGGTGGCAGGGTGCGTGGACTTCTTCGAGTTTGAAACGTGACTGATTGTGTCACGTTTTCGTTTTTGCCTTCAAAGTCGCCTTCATCGCTCCGAGCTTGTGAGTCTTTGTGGCGTGGGTTTCAACCCACGCACGATGTCGTACCGCGTCGGCTAAAGCCAACGCTACATCGTGTGGCGGACCGCCATTGAACTTGAAAGATTCACACGCTCTCTGCGTGAAGACAGCCGTGCGCGAGTTCAACGCGGATAGTTCCATCGACCTCTCCACGGACTCGGCGATCTTCACGCGGAGCGATGAAGGCTACGTTGGTCTGAGGCGAAGCCTCAGACTGTCGCGCAGTTTGGGACCCCTGTTTGCGAAACGTGACTTACAGAGTCATGTTTTGAACTCGAAAATGTCCACGCACCCGGCGCACTGTTTTCGGATTCGTGTTATTCGTGCGATTCGTGGTGAATCATCCGAATGAACCGATCACGGCGCAGCGGTCGGCTTTGCAGCGGGATCGGCGGTCACCAGCGTGTCGGTCGATTCGCCCGTCACGTGCAGCAGCGATTGGGCGCCGAAGGCGTTGATCGTTGTCTGATCGATGGACGACTTGTACGAACGGACCAGGCCGCGCTCCATGTCGAATTCGATCGTGCCGGTGGGTCTCTGCTGGATGATCTGCTTTTCCACTTCCGGGTCATTCAACGGTGTCAGGACGAGCGTCTTGAACTTGATGACGGCGATCCCGTTGGCCACGGCGGAAAGTTCGTAGATCCGACGCATCGGGAGCGGCTGTTTCAGTCCCTCGTTCAACACCATCGTGCTGTACTCTTCACGCCATTTGTCGCCGACCGACACCGGCGTCGTGGGGAGCGGCGCGAGGAAGGGGAACCGTGTTTCGAGTTTGTGCGCGGCGTCACGCAGGGACTGCGGTGCCGTTGGATCGATGACGATCGCCTTGACCAGCTTGCCGTGTGGTGCGACTTGAAACCGGGCCACCGATCGTCCGATTGCTTCGCGCACCGCTTGGAACTGCGGCGGGGGAACCGGATCGGTGGTGCTGTCGAAGACGACCTCGTCCTTGTCGTGCAACTTCGCCATCATCCGCGTGCGGTCGATGACCGGTTCGATCAGCGCCAACCCCTGTTCATCCACCGTGACGACGCGGAAGTGAGTGACGGTTTCATTCACTTGACGGCTGTGAAACGTCCGATCGGCGAGTGACAGCGTGTTCCCCATGGGATCCTTGTAATGGTCGCCCACTTGGGTGGTGTAATGCACACGGCTGGTGCTGGAGTAATGCACGAACTGCCCCGGCTGAAACTTGTACGCCAGGACAAACTTGGCCGTCGAAGGAGTTGCCGTGGGTTGTGCGGTGGCCGAGGTGAGCGTGACCGCCGGCTTGGCGGGCTCGGTCGTTGCGGTTGTCGTTAAGGCCGGCGTCTCGTCGGCGTTCGCGCGCACAAACGAGCCCGCGCAGACGACGAGTGCGGCGATGATCGCCAGGCGACGAGCCTGTCTGGTCCAGTCAATCGATCTTGCGTGAGACAACATGCTGCGCCCTCCAGGCCGTGACGATGCCACTCATTCCATTTGGCGGTCGGGATCACGTCCCGTCGGCGGAGCGACGGGACTACAGTTGTCCCGTCGCTCCGCCGACGGGATTGCGGTGTGAAGGCACCGGCAGGACACGCGGTTGTTCTTGGACACGTTCATTGGTGTTGGGCGAAGTCCTTTCTGTTGGTGGGACCGTCGCGCAGTTTGCACGTTGAATGCCGGTGTTGCCGTTGAGGGCTCGTGGCCGACTTGCGGAGAGTGTTCGTCCCGATGTCGTCCCAGTTCTTATTCATCGTCTGCCAACTCGGTTCCGAAGCGGCGTTGAAGCACGAGGTGGCCCGGCGGCATCCGGACTTTCGGTTCTCGTTCTCGCGGCCGGGGTTTGTCACGTTTCGAGTTCCCGACGAGGTCGCTCGCGACCGCCGGTTTGAATTGAACTGCACGTTCGCCCGGACATGGGGGTTCTCGCTGGGGAAGGTGGTCGGAACCGACGGGCATCAGTTGGCGCGCGACTTCTGGAAGCCCTGCGTCGAGCGTTATCCGGGAAAGGCGCTGGCCCGGTTCCACCATCTGCATGTCTGGCAGCGCGATCGCGAACTGCCCGGCGACTTCGACTTCGAACCGGGGGTCGGTCCGCTCTCCGAAGCGATCGGCGATCTCATCCTGGAGCACCTGCCGGATGTGGGATCGCACTGGTCGCCACCGCTGAACGACGACGCGCAGATTGGCGACCGGGTTCTGGATTGCGTCGTCGTCGAGCCGCACGAATGGTGGTTCGGTTGGCATCGGGCGAACTCGGTGGAGTCGTGCTGGCCCGGCGGCGCGCCGTGCGTGGACTCGCCCGAGAACATGGTTTCGCGCGCGTACCTGAAGATGGTGGAGTCGCTGCTGTGGTCCGGGTTGCCCATTCAAGCGGGCGATCGGTGTGTTGAGATCGGCAGTTCTCCGGGGGGCTCGTGCCAGGCGTTGTTGGAGCGGGGTTGTGCCGTCACGGGCATTGATCCCGCCGAGATGGACCCGCTCCTGCTGGCCCATCCGCTCTTCACACACATCCGCGCGAAGGCGAAAGATGTGCCGCGGAACCTGTTCCAAGAGTTTCGCTGGCTGATGGCGGATGCCAACATCGCGCCCAAGCACACGCTCGACACGGTGGAGGCGATCGTGACCCAACCGGAAACGCGGATCGAAGGTTTGCTCCTGACGCTCAAGCTGACCGACCCGGCGCTGACCGCCGAGTTGCCGCTGTTCCACAAGCGCATCCGATCGTGGGGCTACGGCCACGTGCGCGCCCGGCAACTGGCGTTCAACCGGCAAGAGGTCTGCGTCGTCGCGACGGAGTTGAGGTCTGGATGAGAGTGATTCGCAGTGGTCGAACAACTTTGATTTGCCGGGTTGCTGTAGCACGGACGCCTCGTCCGTGCGCCCATCGATATCGCAGGTTCCGCACGGACGAGGCGTCCGTGCTACGGGGCTCGGCCGACCTTTCGACGTCCGCTCACGTACGGGCTGTCTTTCAGAAAGAAACGCAGTTCCGAATCGTGGGCCGATGTCACCCCGACGCGCGGCGATGTGACGATGTCGTGATCGTTGACCGCGAAATCGTCGGGCTGTTCGATCCAGATGCGGGTTCCGCGCGTGAGATCCCAACCGTCCAAACGCCGGTCCACGTCGAACGCTTCGCAGAGTCGCGCCGGGCCGCGTGCCAGATCGAGCGGCCGGCACTGACGGCGCTGCTGCATGAGTTCGATCCCTTGCCGAGGCATCACCGCGCGAATGAGCACGGCGCTGGCGATGCCGCGCGATTCCGTCACGGCGTTCAGGCAATGCCGCGCGTGAATCGGATAGACGTACAACAACCCCGCGCGGCCGAACATCGTCGCGTTCTTGCGAGTCCTCCCGCGATACGAATGCGATGCCGGGTCATCCGCCGCGAGATAGGCTTCCGTTTCCACGATGACTCCACGGCACAGACCGTGTGGAGTTCGCCGAACGAGCTGCATCCCGATCAACTCGCGAGCCACTTCCACCGGGCCTCGGGCGTAGAAGTCTCGTGTCAGCAATGCCATCGTCCGTCTGAGGAGCGTTCGAGAAATTATTGTCGCCTTTCGCTCCGCGAAAGGGCGTCCTTTCGCGGAGCGAAAGACGACAAACCGACCCGCTCGCGACGTCAGCTTTCCGGACAGCCTCTCTTTTTCGGGTGTTGCGTCCGTCTGAGGCTGTCCGCAGGAAATCAACGACCAATGACGTGGGACGGATTTTCAATCCGTCCGTCAACACCGGACGGATTGGAAATCCGTCCTACGGGTCGATCATTTCCTGCCGACTGCCTGAGGTTCAGCAACCCGGTCTTTCCGCGTCTCCATCATTCGAATCATTTTTTTTCCATCTCGGCGAGATGCAGCAGGTCGATGCCCAATTCGATCCGCAGCTTGGCGCCGTTCGGGACCGGGGCGATGTCGAGATTGAACTTGTCGCCCGGCTTCCCCGCGACGGACTTGGCGCGTTCGATCAGCGCTGCGTCGTCCTTTTCCATCAACAGCACCAGCGCGGCCGGTTTGATTTGGAGGGAGATCGGCGACACGGTCGTGCGGGTCGCCGGCTTGGCCGTCTGGTCCAGGGCCTTCTTGAGCGAACTCAGGTTGTCACCCCCGGCGGAGAACCAGAGGCTGTCGCTCCGAATGGCCACGTGGAACGGTTCGTTGCCGAAATACTTTTCGGTGTCGTCATCCGCGTCCGGTGTCACCGCGTGGATTCGGGCCCCGGCGTGCTTGGCCGCGTCGACCTTGATCTTGGCCGCCTCCGGCTTGTCCTTCAACAGCTTGATGGCGTCATCAAACAGTTTGCTGGCTTCGTCCCCCGTGGCTACACGGGTTCCGCCGATGATTCGAATCTTGCCACCTCCGGCGGATTCCAGCACGGCACCCGAATGCGCCGAGCCCGACTTGGCGGTGGCCTGTGCGATGTCGAACAGCCGCTTCGCGATTCCCTTGGCCGTGTCGCGGTCCGCATCACCGAGAGGCGCGTTTTCGTCGATCTGCTTGTCGGCTATCTCGCGCATGACCTTGAAGATGGCAGCCATTTGGTTGGTGAACCCGGTGGTCGGATAGGAAACGACCATCCGCAACGGAGCGGCCTCCGAACCGATCCCGGCGAACGCGGGCTGCGTCTTGCCGTACGCCGCGAAAGATTTCGCCAGGTCCGTGTTTGATTTGCCGGTGAGCCCCAGATCAATGGAACCCAGGCGGGTCTTTTCATCGACATCGATCCCCACGGTGAACTTGTCGCCGTCGTTGACCAGTCCCTTCAGGCCCGCCAGCATCGAGTTGACGAGCAGATCGCGGAGATCCTTTTCGGCTTCTGTTGCTAGTTCCGGCGCGAATTCCAAGCCCTGCCGACTGCTCGCTTCGGCTCCATTGAGAAACGCCTCCTTCAGCTCAACCGGGATGCTGGCGATGCTGACGTCGAGTGCCACGTCATACTTGCCGTTGACGATCTTGGCCGGGTCCGACAGCTTGGTCAGCGCGGTGGGAGCGGGGCTGATGAAGCAGTAGCCGCCCGAGACCTTGGCGAACAGCTTGGTGCCGTTGACGGTCATCGTCCATTGCCCGCCGGTTTCCTTGAAGTCGGGGGCCTGTTCGGCGAGCAGACCCTTCAGCGCGTCCGCATCGGAGACCGGCAGAAACACCACCGGCATTTCGGGGGGACCACCCGCGGTGGCATTCCAGTACATTCCGAGCGGCTTCTTCTGGTCGATTCCCGCCAGGCCCTTGCCGCCGGTGACGGTGCTGATCAGTTCGATCACCGTGGCTTTCGCCCCCTCCTGCCCGATCTCTCCGCCGACGAATTCGGCGTCGTTCAGCAGCGGCTCAATCCCGCGAACGGACAACACCACGGTGGGCTGTTGAGCCCGTGCCACCGTCACCATGAGAGCGGTGATCAACACCGCCGCACCAGCCATCCGCCATCCAACCCGTCGATTCATGACATCACCCTTTGCGTCGAAGAACTTCCCTACCACTTGATCGGCCCGCGGCATGATATTCGCGCCCGATGAAAACGCGAAGCGACTGCCGATTGGATTCCGCGGCGTTGTTTCGAGTCGACTCGAAACGCTCGGCAACCTTTACTCCGTCGACCACGGTACGAGCATGTGAATCTTGCAAATTCAATGGCGGTCCGCCACAAGATGTCGCGTTGGCTTTAGCCGACGCGGTACGACATCGTGCGTGGGTTGAAACCCACGCCACAAGAAAGCTCGCCAGCTCTTCGAAGCCGAGTGACCAGAGATCAAGGCTGCGCCGGTGTGGGTCCGTTGATCGTGACCAGACCCCGGCCCTGGATGGCGATGTGATAGCCGGGCGTCACGTTTCGCCAGCGTTCCACCGCCCCGTCCGGCCACGTGCATTCCAACTGGTCGAAGTGCGTCCGATCCCCGAGGCCGAAGTGCAGCTCCAACGCCGAGGCCGACTGAAAGCTGCCCCCTCCGGCCACGTCGCGCACCAGGACTGGCGACACTCCCGTCGCGACAACGCGCGTGCCGATGGCGCTGCGGGGTGAGCGCCCCCGTCCGATCGGCTTGATCACGATACTCGTGCGCGGCCCGGGAGTTTCATTCAACAGGATGACTGCGGGATCCAATTGCTGCGCCATGACGGCATCGAGATCCCCGTCCCGGTCCAGGTCGCCGATGGCCAGTCCGCGACCGACCCACGCCGCGGTGAAGTACGGTCCCGCGGTGGCGGCCACATCCGTGAAGCGACCGTTCCGCTCGTTCCGGAACAGATGCGGGTGCATCCGGTATTTCTCGATCTTCGTCCAGTCCCGGTCCTCGATGTGGCCGGTGGTGATCAACAGGTCGAGCCACCCGTCGTGGTCGACATCGAGGAACTCGGTGCCGAACGCCAGCGTGCTGCGGCTGGGCGGGCCCAGACGCGACGTCGTGGACATGTCGGCAAACCCCTTGCCATCGAGGTTGCGGAACAGCGTGTTGGCTTCCAGGTAGAAGTTGGTCACGAACAAGTCGGTCCAGCCGTCGCGGTCATAGTCGCCGTGCGCGATGCCCATCGCCGCCGTGATCTTTCCTTCGCCGTTGGTCGCCACGCCGAATTCCGTACCACGGTCCTGAAGTCGCGGCAGCACAATTTGGGTTCCGTCGATTAGGGCATTGTCACCGGCGGGTGTTTCGTTGACGTAGAGAAAACTGGGCGTCGTGTCATTCGCCACATGCAGGTCGATCCAGCCGTCGCCCGTCAGATCACATGCCAGCGCCCCCAGCCCTTTCCCATCGCGGGACGTGACGCCGGCCTGTTGAGTCACTTCGATGAATTCCCCCTGCCCATTGTTGACGAAGCACACATCGTCGAGGGCCGCGAACAAGGTGGGTGAACACTGCATCGTCCCCGTGGGACTGCGCGGCTCCTTGCAGATTTTCGACGGATCGTCATCGGCCTTCACGTACGTGGCCACGAACAAGTCGAGCAGTCCATCCTTGTTGAAGTCGGCAAACGCGGCGCTGCTGCTCCACGACGTGATGGACGCTTTCGAAGCATCGGTCACATCCGCGAACGTGCCATCACCGTTGTTGCGGTAGACGGCGGAACGGCCGTACGCCGTCACGTACAGGTCCGGGAACCCGTCCTCATCCGTGTCGCCGACGGTGCAGCCCGTGTAAAAACCGTGTGCCGTCAGACCGGCGCTCCCCGTGACACGCACGAACTGTCCGCCGCGGTTCCAGAACAGTTCGTTCGAGAATTCCTCCGTCATGGTGCGCAGCGGCAGCCGGCAACCCTGCGGAAAAAAGAGGTCCAAGTATCCATCCAGATCAAAGTCCATGATGGCGACCCCGCCGCCGTTGGCTTCCTGGTTGCGGTTCTCTCCCCGCATGTCATCGAACCGGGTGAAGTCCAGACCCATCTCCCTGGTGGCATCACGAAACCGCAGCAGCGATCCTGCCAACGTCGCCGCTGCCGGTTGGTCGGGCTTGATGGATGCCGGAGTCATCGGAACAACCGTCGGCGACATCGCAGTGGATTTCGGATTTTCTTTCGCCGGCTCAACAGGCGGCGGGACACATCCGAGTACGCAGACGCAGCACGGGATCAACCACCATCGACGGGCGTCGGCGTTCATTTCACTCTTTCGCTCTGGTCGTTTCAGAGGTGGCGGATTTCCGAGTCTGCAGCAGTTTGATCATGGCCACGACACGCGGGTTGTCGGGGGCAAGTGTCTCAGCGAACTTCGCCAGGATCCATCCTTCGGTGTCGAATTCGATCTCAACGCAGATGTCCGCGACATCCAGAAATGCGTTGGGATCGTCGGGTTGTTTGAGCCCCTTGCCGATGTGGTTTTGAATCCGGCTCAGACCCGCAGCGACGACGATGGCCCGTTTCTGTTTCTCTGCATCTCCCTGCATCCGGCTGATCATGGATCTTTTCAGCCACGCTTCGGTGTTCGTCCGGTCTTGAGCCAGCAACTGATCGTAGGCACGGGCCGCGTCGTCGATGCGACCGTTCTGCAGTGCATGCGCTCCGCGTTGAAGCAACAGCAACCACGGGTCGGTCGCCAACTGAGGCGGCAGGGCTTCGAGCAGGCGATCCGCCGCATCAGCGTCGTCCGACTCCCGCAGGCACGCGACAACCGCCGCGGTCGCCCACAGATCGCTTGGTGACTGACGAACAACTCCTTCGAGCAGATTACGGGCTTCAGCCAGCTTTCCCTGGCCGGTGCGATAGCGTCCCATCGCAATGTTCAGCAGACGATCCGATGGATTCGCGTTATGAAACTCTTCCAACCATCGGACAGCATCATCGCCGTTCCAGCGAAGATGGCTGGGGAAACAGAACACGATCACTTCAAAGTAATCCGCCTCACCACGTTCAACCACGTCGGACAGCAGCTTCTGTCGCTCTTCAAACCGCAATTCGACTTCGAGAATGTGTCGCAGCCTCTGCCGGGCGTCGACCAGAAAGCGAGGCTCAATGGAAGGCGCAGATTCTTCCGCCGAGATCAGTTCGCGGAATTGCTCTTCCGCTGCGATGGCCCTGTGCAGGCTCAGCAGTGTTCGCCCCTGCTGATAGCGGGCCATGCGACCATACTGTGGGTGTGCGGTCGGTATCTCGGCGAAACAGGCGATCGCTTCGGCCGGTCTTTTCTTCGACAAGTTCCATTCAGCCAGCCAGGACAGAACATCCATCCGATTGGCAGGTCGACCGTACTTCAACTCAAACGCCTCGCGGGCGTGCTGGTATTCCAGCGCAGTGACAACGGACGGAAGCTGCGGTTCTGCGGACGTTCCTCGCCAACTCAGGCTGGCAATCAGGAGAGCCAACCCGGCAATCACGGCCAGAAGAGTCGTTGCGCGCCACGACAACTTCTTCCGCCGGGAGAGGTCAATGATCGTTTTTCCGTCGGACATTTCGCACATCGTTCAGGGTGCCTGTGGCTTATGTATTCGGCGACAGGGAATCCCCTCGCACCTTACAGTGACTTGAACCCGACCGCCGTTGCCAAAAAAACATGGAAGAATCCAATGCCTTGTTGATTTGCGGTGAATCTTCCGATACCTTGCTGCGGTTCATGTTTTCTTCAGGTTGCCAAGTCACGACCTGATCCTATTGTGTCGCACGCGGAAATTCCAACTTTCCGCGAAATCTGCGGTGGTTTCCTGTTCTTTCTACGTATTTGGAGGTGCCTGATGAAACGAAATGGTTCGAGGAAGCGAGCGTTTACGCTCATTGAGCTGCTGGTGGTGATCGCGATCATCGCGGTCCTGATCGCACTGCTGTTGCCGGCGGTGCAGCAAGCGCGCGAGGCGGCTCGCCGGACGCAGTGCAAGAACAACCTCAAGCAGGTCGGCTTGGCATTGCACAACTACCACGACACGTTCCTGAAGTTCCCGGCATCGATGTACTTCAGCAACTTCCCCAGCGGCGGGTTGACGGGCTACCAGCAAAATAGTCCCGCCACGTATGGCCCCAGTTGGCTGGTGGGGATGCTGCCGTACATCGACCAGGCACCGTTGTATAACCTGGCGAACTTTACTCGGTCGATGGGTGATGCCGCGAATGCGGCCGTGGTCAGTGCCAACATGCCTGCATTCCTATGCCCCAGCGACCCCAATGCCAGTGCGGGAAACAAGCATGTGTCGGCTGGCATGGGGCCGAGTCCGTGGGGGCGAGGAAACTATGCGGCCAACGGGTACGGGCCCAATAATTTCAACGGAGCTTCCTCGGGCGGAAACGTCGCTTACGGTTCTCAAAATGTTAACATGAGGGGACCCATGGGTTGGAATGGCTGGGGCGGCATCAACGCCGTGACCGATGGAACATCGAACACGGTGGCTTCTTGGGAAATTCGGGCTGGTATCGGCCAAGGGGATCCGCGTGGGGTTTGGGCGAGCGGACGTTGCGGTGCCGGCATGGTCATGAACTGCAATAACTCTGGCGGTGGCATTAACAGTGGCGATTGCTACGGGATCAATGAAGGAAACCATTCCAACGGTGACGACGTTTTTGGCGCTAACGATCAACCCAGCCAGGGAATGGGCGGCTGGCCTAATGGCGATGGTCAGGCCGGTCCTAAAAGTATGCATGTCGGTGGGGTTCACGCTTTGATGTGCGATGGAACGGTCCGGTTCATCAACCAGAATCTTGATGGCAACACCATGGCGAAATTGACGGCCCAAGCGGATGGCCAGGTCGTTGGTGACTTCTAATCAATGGTGTTCAGCGATAGCATCAATCTCCGTAGTTGCCGTCAGGATCTGACCGCTGCTTTTTCGACCCGAACACTATTGAGGTGACAACACGAAATGATCTCGATCCGTCCCCTGTTGATGTTGTTTGTGCTGTCGGCGCTTGCTCTGGGCTGTTCACAGGCAGAGCCCAAGAAAATGCCGACGATCACTCCCGCAGAAAAGGCCGCAGGCGACAAGGCGCATGAGGAAGCAAAGGCGAAGATGACCCCTTCGACGCCGGACGCGCCCGCCAAGTAGTCCCTGCGTGACACCCGGCTGTTCGCAGCCGGACGAATTTCAACGGGAAGCCCGGTCAACCGACCGGGCTTCTTGTCGTTCACGGCGGTGTCATTCGACGTCGAACCGATCGAGTCATCATCAACGCGAACAGGAGCGCTGCGGACGCGGCTCAACCAATCCGCGCATTCGTTCAGCCTTCGACAACCACGGTTGCTTGGAATGGCTCGGCAGGCACCGTACAGTCACAGGCCAAGTGCCGCGCGCCGCGCGCGGGCCACCAATCGCCGGGCCGCGATGAACGTTGGTTGCCAGACAACATGCACCGGGCAGGCACCCGCAGAACCGGGGGGCTTGAGCCACTCCGATGCAACTGAACTCGTTTCGTTTCGGAGGGTGTCGCATGACCCATGAATTGATCTCGCGTCGTGATCTGCTTCAAGCCACGGTGGCGGCCGGTGCCGCCGCATCCCTGACCTCTTTGGGAACCCAACCCATGCTCGCCGCCGAAGAAAAAGCCGTCGTCCACGGACGCATTCAACAGTCCATCGTCTTCTGGTGCTTCAATGTCGCCGGCGACAAGTGGGACATCGAAAAGACCTGCCAGGTCGCGAAGACTCTCGGCTGCAAGTCGGTCGAAATCTGCGGGCCGGAGACTTGGCCCACTCTCAAGAAGCACGGGCTCACCTGCGCCATCGCCCCCAACGGGATGCCCGGTGCCCCCTTCATGAAGGGCTTCAACAATCCGAAGTACCATGCGGAAGTGATCGCGACCACGGGCAAGATGATCGAGGACTGTGCCGTGGCCGGCTATCCCAGCGTGATCGGGTTCACGGGCTACAAATGGCGCGATGCCGACAACGACAAGAGCGGCGAGATCTCACTGGAGGAAGGGGCGGACAACTGCGTCACCGGCCTGAAAAAGATCGCCACGCTCGCGGAGAAGAAGGGTGTGACGCTGTGCATCGAACACCTCAACACCCGCGATGCCTCGCACCCGATGAAGGGGCACCCCGGCTATCAGGGGGATGACATCGACTATGTCGCCAACATCGTGCGCCGGGTCGGCTCGCCACGGATCAAGCTGCTGTTCGACATCTATCACGTGCAGATCATGAACGGCGACGTCATTCGCCGCATCGAGCAGTGCAAGGACGTCATCGGCCACGTTCACACCGCGGGAAACCCCGGCCGGGGTGAACTGGATGACACGCAGGAAATCAACTACCCGCCGATCATGCGGAAGCTGCTGGAGATCGGCTACAAGGGCTACGTCGGTCAGGAATTCATCCCGACCCGCGACCCGCTGGCCGGCCTGCGCGAAGCCGTGAAGCTGTGCGACGTCTGATCGCTTGTTGAACGCACCGTAGCACGGGCGGCCCGCCTGTGCTGTTCAACGCGACGAATACGAGCAGGCGAGCCGCCTACTCCACGTTTCGTCACTCAGGAACTGGGCATTTCTTGCGTCCGAGTGCGACCGAAGTGACTCACTCATCTTTCTGCCTCTCTCTTTCTGTCTCCTTCTTCCTGTCCAGGCAAAGGACGGAGACAGAAAGAGAGAGGCAGAAAGATGAACTCTGAGGAAGTTCTGGCGAACTCTCGGAAGCGAGAGTTGCAACGCCGGCTCAGGGAATGAACCACGGCTCGAAGACGGCCACCGGGGGCAACTGGCAACAGCACGGCGTGACAGCCGATACCGCTCGCTTCGGGGCCGGAGCGGGAACTGGCGTTGGTGCCTTTGGCTTGGGCGGGGCCACCTTCGTGATGCTCGGTGGATCGCGGCGAATTGGCTTCGCTTCCACGTCGATCACGGCTTTGGACTTCGCTTCGGCCGGCTCGTTGGCCGCGACGTGCAGTTGGCAGACGGCCCGGCCGGACGATTCGGCCACCACGCGCAGTACGGCTTGTTCCGAGCCGCGAACAGGCAGCGTGTCGATCGTGTACTCGACTTCTGTTCCGCGGCGATGCTTCAACTGTTCGGGCAACTGCGCGACTACGCGCACATTATGCAGCGGCACGTCACCGGTGTTCCGCACGACGATGCCGATCTCGACCAGATCGTCGACCGTCGCGCGCGGCAGGTTCTGCACATCAAACGACAGACCGGGACGCGATTCCGGGAGTGGTTCCGGTTCGCGATCGGGTTCGATTCCAAAGGCGGGTTCAACCACCGGTTGACGGACCGGGATCGGTTCCGGTGCCACGCTGGGCATCGGCTGGTCAGCCACCGCCGGCACGATTTCCGTCGTGGCACCCACGGCGGTTCGCACGGTGACGATGGCCACATGAGTCCGCCGCCCCTCCGAGTCCGGTCGCCACACCAACTCCAATCGCTGACCCTTGCCCGGTTCCAGTTGCCTCACCCGGCGTTCCAGCGAGTTGTCCGATGGATCGACCCGCGCGGGAGGGATCGCGTCCAAAACAGTTTCCAGATCCGCCAGTGATTCGCGGACGGTGACGAGGGGAATTTCCCGCAGCCCGTCGTTGTGCAGCACGAGCAACGACTGGTTGACTCGACCGGCCACCGTGGATTCGGGGGACTTCAATTCCATCCGCAGGGCGACTTCCGCGAACGACGGCACCTCGCCCAAACGCGGTTCAAATTCCGCGTCATCGACCGGCAGCCGACGCTCTTCGTCGTCAGCCACCCGATCCACATACGCTTCGGCGGGTTGATGAGGCTCGGCACGTTCATCCGCCGTGCGGCTCCACGGTGACGCATCCACGGTCAACACGTGTGAGCGTTTCAAGTCGAACGAATCCGGCCATTCACTGTGCGCCGTGACTGAGGCGTTGCGGGAGCGCGGCGGGAATTCGGCCGTCGTCGGCAGGAACTCGCGCAGCATCGACATCTGGAACGACAGGTCCGGATGACGGTCATCGGTCACTTCTGGAACGGGCAGTTCATCCCATTGAGGATCGGGTATCGGAATGATTCGCCGCGTCGGCTGACGAATCGGCTCGCTGTCGCAGGCCGAGGCGAACGACCATTCGGCCTGAACCAGCAACCGCGAATCGCGCGACCGATAGTTGGCCGCCGGCCGGACGGAATGAAAGTCGGCACCCGGTTCGCGCACAAGCTGTCCATACACCAGCCGCTTCGGCTCTTCCGCGGCGTGCGGTGCGCCGAGATCCAAGCGCACTTCGAGATCGGGCAGAATCAGATTCGCGACCGGCACAGCGCGTTCGTTCGCATCGTGCCGCGGGTTGATGCCGGACCGCCGACGAAGATCGCGACGGCCGGGAACGTTGGCAAACGCGGGGAAGTCGTCCACCAACCGGCTGTCCAACTGACGGACGGCGTGACGTTTGGCGGGGCGATGTCCGACGAACAGGTGGGCCAGACGCCACTTGTCCTGCGCGGCCCAGTCCCCGGCGTCCTCAAGAGTTTCACGGGTCACGGGTGCCAGCGTCTTGCTGCGGTTGGCCAATTCACCAAGTGTCGGATCGTGGCTCGAAACAAAAGTGAAGAACAACAGCGCCGTCAGGACAAACGCGATCGCGCCCATCGCCGTCACGACATACCAGGCGGGAAACCGGGTGAACCCGATCCAAATCCGCGAGGCCGTCTTGTCGACCCACGTGACGGTCCGGGCCACTTCCGTGCCGAATTCTCGGAACGGAAACGGAAGCTCGCGCAAGATCAATGCCCAGAGCCGAGACCGCACGCTGTCGCCTTCCTTGGCTGGCCGGCAGCAACGAATGCCACCAGCATCAACTCCTTCCCTCATCCATCCGCACACCGGTGGTTGGCAAGAACCCATGCCAGCCCCCAGAGATTCGACGTTCGGTTGGAATGCTTACCGGAATTCGCAAATCAGGGAAAGAGCGGTTGTCGGGCAATCGTGGTCAGTGGTCAGTGGTCAGTGGTCAGTGGTCAGTGGTCAGTACAGAATTGGCCGACCGGGAGCAACGACGCCAATCCCTCCACATCGGACGATCCTCTTCTTCCGTCTTTGTCCTATCCACTACCCACCATCCACTAACCACCATCCACTAACCACCATCCACTACCCACCATCCACTAACCACTTCCTACTGCCTATGCTCCACCGGTCCGTCGTACCACCGGCTGACAATCGTTGTGCCCACCAGATTGATCAGGGCAAAGATGGTGATGCCAAACAGTGTCGACGTCAGTACGGACGCGAACAGGCGGTCCAGTTGAGCGTTCGAATTGGTGGCTTCGATCAGGTATCCCAATCCGTAATGCTTGGTGCTTTGGCCGACGAAGAATTCACCCACGATCGAACCGACCACGGCGAGGCCGCTGGCGGTGCGGGCTCCGGTGCAAATCGAAGGGACCGCACTGGGGAACCGCAGCTTGACCAGGATTTGCCAGCGCGAGGCATTGTTCAGCCGGAACAGATCAAACAGATCGGGATCGATCTCCAGCAGTCCCTGAGTGGCATTGGTCAGGATGGGAAACAGGCTCAGGATGCCCGCCACCAGGACGACGCTTTGAAACCCGTGCCCGCACCAGCGGACGATCAACGGGGCGATCGCCACGATCGGGACCGTCTGCAGGAAGATGAAGTACGGATACCCGGCGCTCCGCAGCATCCTCGACTGTGAGAACGCGAACGCGATGACAGTCCCCAGCA
>JAYTIB010000772.1:0-3277 GCA_043732205.1 Schlesneria sp.
GGCCGCCGGCCACCCGCGCCACGAACCGATGCTGCTGGAATTGCAACGCCTGTTCAGCGAACATGAATCCGGCGGACGCGTGCGGTTCGACTACGACACCGAACTGCACTTCGGCCGCCTGATCTGAGACGTTTAGCCGCAACGCCAGCGGCGTGCGCGCGGGCGGGAGCGAACCGTTGTTCCGACGCACGCCGTTGGCGTTGCGGTTAAACGAAAACGACTCACTGAGGGCCGCGTGAGGCATAGATCTCATGGCAGAGAATGCGGTTCTTCATCACACCGAAGGAGACAGACCATGCTTGATCCGAATCGTCGCGAGTTCCTCCGGTCCGCCGGGCTGCTCGCCGCGTCCTCCGCATTGCTGTCACCCGCACGCGCCTTCGCGGCCAATGACACGATTCACGTCGCCTGCATCGGCGTCGGAGGCCGCTGCCGCAAGCTGATGGAGACACTCCGCAACATTCCCGGCATCAAGATCACGACCATCTGCGACATCGGGGATCATCCGCTCGCCCTGGCCAAGCCGCTGGCAGACGCGCAGGCGACCGTGTCGAAGGACTGGCAGAAGGTTCTGGACGACAAGAGCATCGATGCCGTCGTGATCGGTGCCCCCGATCATTGGCATGCCCCGCTGACCCTCGCCGCATGCGCCGCCGGCAAGGATGTGTATGTCGAAAAGCCGCTGACGCACGATCTGTCGGAAGGGGCCGCGCTGCTGGAAGCCTCCACGAAACACAAGCGGATCGTCCAGGTCGGCACGCAGCAGCGGTCGATGCCGCACATCATCAAGGTTCGCGAACTGGTGCAGTCCGGACACATCGGCAAGGTGGTGCGGGTCCACATGAGCTGGAACCGGAACCAGGACCGCTTCAAGCGCAACATCCCCGCGCTCGACTTCAAGAGTGTCGAATGGAAGAAGTTTCTGGGCAACGCCAAGGATCAGCCGTTTGACGAATACCGCATGCTCAATTGGCGCTGGTTCTGGGACTTCGGCGGCGGGATCTTCACCGATCTGATGGTCCACTGGATCGACGTCGCACACTACGTGCTGAACGTCGATCATCCGGAAAGCGCCGTCAGCATCGGTCAGCACATCAACAGCGAAGGGGTCTGGGAAACCCCCGATGCCGTGCAGACCCTGCTGACCTATCCCGGCAACATCCAGATGCACTTCGAGGGGATGTTCTCCAACGCCCGCAACGGGGCGAGGATCGAGTTCCAGGGAACCGACGCCTCGATTCACGTCGACCGCGGAGCCTACCAGGTGATCCCCGAACGCAAGTCGAAGGTGCCGGCCTCCGAACTGATTCTCAGCACGGAACCGGGCTTTCGCGGAGCCGACTTCTACGACAAGCCCGACGGCGAACTGGTCCACCTGACGAACTGGGTCGACTGTCTCCGCAGCCGCCAGCAACCGACCGCTCCCATCGAAGCGGGAGTCTCCGCCGCATCAGCCGCCCACTTGGCGAACGTGGCCATGCGAAACGGCGGTGCCGCCCTGTGGTCCGATCAACTGCGACCTGCCGGACGCAAGATCTCTGACCGGCAACGAAATCAACTGACACCGCCGTTGCGGCCAATCTGAACCACACCGCGAGGTTCTCGTCCGTCCGTCATCCACAGAGGGCATTTAGACTCATGGCCAAGCACTCACCCCGGTTTCTTCAGATCGTCGAGGCGGTCCGCGTGAACATTCACGAATGCTCGGTCAGCGACGTTCATGACCGGCTCGCACGCGGCGAACAGTTCCTGTTGTTCGATGTTCGCGAAGAAAGCGAGTACGCCGCGGGACACGTGCCGACCGCAAAGTGGCTGGGCAAGGGGATCATCGAACGGGACATCGAATCGATCGTGCCCGACCCGGATACGGAACTGGTCCTGTACTGCGGCGGCGGATTCCGGTCCGCACTGGCTGCCGACAACTTGCAGAAGATGGGCTACACCAACGTCATCAGCGTGGACGGCGGATTCCGTGGCTGGAAAGAAGCCAACTACGACATCGTGAAGTAGGCCGGAAACCGACTCGATACCCGCACTGATACCAGACAGCATCTCGGCATCTGTGCGTGTGGAAGTGAACTCCGCGCGATCTAACGATCGTCGGCAATTACGGGCGTTTCTGGGCGAACAACCACGCCATGAACTCCGGGTCCGCATACGTCCGTGACCAAGAATCATGACCGACGCCGGGATACTCGGTGTACTTGGGCTTTCCACCCGCCTTCTCAATCGCGGCGATCATGCGTCGGGTTCGATCGGGTTTGACGGCCGTATCCTTGTCGCCATGAAAAGCCCAGATCGGCAGCTTCGTTACCCGGCCCCCCAGCGTTTCGTCGGCACCACCACAAATCGGAGCCGCTGCGGCAAAGACGTCCGGCGTGCGAGTGACCATGTCCCAAGTCCCATAGCCACCCATCGACAGACCGGTGACATACAGTCGCTTCGAATCGATGCGAAACTGTTTCTGCAGGGCAACCAGCAATTCGCGGGTCAACACCAGCGAAATCGATTCTTCGGGCTGCTTGTGACTCTCCGCCGACCAGTCCACCTCGACCCACTTCTTCCCGTCCGGACACTGCGGAGCCAGGACAAAACAGGGATATTTCTGACGATTTTCGTCCTTGGCAAAATCCTTCGTGCCGTGAACCAATTGCTTCTTGTTGTCATCACCCCGCTCACCGGCTCCGTGCAGGAACAGGACCAACGGATATTTCTCCGTGCCGGTCGCGGCATAGTCCTTTGGAATCATCAGTCGATACTTCAACTGCCGGTCTGGTGCCATGGAAAAAACACGCGCTTCGTACAGCTCTTGTGACATGGCACTCCCTGCCATCGCAAGAAAAATGGTCAAAGTCAGTCCGCGTGAAATAACAAGCTTCATGGCAGCAATCCGATCATTGGGAGGATTCGACGAGGAAGACACCACAGATTATTAGCACGACACTCCCGGTTGAGTCCAGTCACCAGAAATGCGATGCCAACGAGCAACGCCCCCAAGCTGGCACAAATGATCGCAGCGACAATTCGGTTCAGAATTGGCGAAACCAGAGTCTCCATGAATCCGGACGATCAACAGCGAAAACGTGAATGGCTCTGAGCTTCCCGCGCCTATGCCGCCTTGGCGTTTTCATCTCCTGGTTCATTGCCGCCCTTCGTTTCGCAACTCCGACAAAACGCCCACAGCCCGCGATTGCTCGCGGGCTGTGGGTTAGAAAATGGCTGGAGGTTCTGAGAGAGCCTGACCGATTGAAGCGGTCTGTGAGTTTATTATCTTTTC
>JAYTIB010000773.1:0-3277 GCA_043732205.1 Schlesneria sp.
CTCGGCGACTTCGATCGAGAACCTGTTGGGCGGATCGGGAAACGATACGCTGACCGGCAACACGCTCGACAACACGCTGGTCGGCGGCGCCGGCAGTGATGGACTGTATGGTGCCGCGGGGAATGACACCTTCGCCTTCAACACGAACACGCAACTCAATGCGGACACGGTCTTCGACGGCGCGGGGACCGACCAGTTGTCTTTCGTCGGCAGCACGGCCGACGTGGTGGTCAACCT
Organism: Schlesneria sp.; assembly: GCA_043732205.1. Classification (GTDB taxonomy): domain Bacteria; phylum Planctomycetota; class Planctomycetia; order Planctomycetales; family Planctomycetaceae; genus Schlesneria. The sequence continues at coordinate 238 of JAYTIB010000773.1, forward strand.
GGGTCTGACAACGGTCCAGACGGTCAACGCGAATCTGATGTTGACGCTGAACTCGGCGACTTCGATCGAGAACCTGTTGGGCGGATCGGGGAACGACACGCTGACCGGGAACACACTGGCCAACGTCCTGGCGGGCGGCGCGGGGAATGACACGCTGGCGGGCGGTTCCGGAAAGAACATCCTGATCGGCGGGACCGGCACCGACACCCTTACGGGCGGGTCGACCGAAGACCTGCTGCTCGGGGCGCGGTACACCCTGGAGACCGACACCACCGCGCTGACCGCGCTGCTCGCCGAATGGACCTCGGCCAACACCTACACCAACCGGGTGGCTCATCTGCTGGGAACACTGGCGGGAGGAGCGAACGGCAGCTTCACGCTCACCTCCACGACGGTCAAGGAGGATGCCGCGAAGGACACTCTGACGGGCGGCTCCGGCAAGGATTGGTATCTGCGCAACAGCACGGGGGCGACGGTGGCCAACCGCGACACGGTCAACGACGCGGACGTCGACAGCGTCTTCACCGAAATCAGCACCTGGCTGTAAACGGCCCTCCGAATAGACTCACGTCGAACAGAGGCGGAGAGGTATGCAGCCAGTGTCTCTCGGAAACGAGTGGCGGCGAAGGGGTCAGGTGAAGCTGGCTCGGAAGGGAATCGCGTTTAGCAGCCTGTTGAAAAAGGGAGGGCGAGGCTCCTGCCGAGCCGTGCGCGTGTGGAAAGTCGCTTGTTTCTTGCGGCTCGGCAGGAGCCTTTTCACGGGCGCGGCTCGAATTGAATTCACCCCATCATGAAAAAGGCGATGGCCTTGGTACACCAGCGTTTTCCGCCGAAACTGCTCGTGACGGGAAAAGGCTGTTTTCCTAGAATCCCGCCCTCGAAAACGCCGCCGACGGATGCGAACGGGTGGCTTCGTCAAGACATGTCCGCGGATCGAATGGAGTGACAGGGATGACGTTGAAATTGCGGCAGGCATGGGGACTCGTTTGGGGATTGGGCGCGGCGTCACTGCTGACACCGGCGCTGGCCGCCCCGACCTACTCCGTCAAAGACATGATGGCCTATGTGCCGAAGCAGCGGGATGTGGAGTACGAAACTCCCAAGCCCGAGGAATATGCCAAGTGCAAGTTGGAAGTGGAGCGGCGCGGGAAGGGGTCCGGCTGGGTGGTGCTGGGACCGTCCGGCCAGGTGCTGCGGAAGTTTCTGGACACCGACGGCGACAACAAGATGGATCAGTGGCGGTACTTCAACCAGGGGGTCGAGGTCTATCGCGACATCGACACGAACGACAATGACAAGGTCGACCAGTCGCGGTGGTTGAACCTGGGTGGCTCGCGCTGGGGCATCGATCAGAACGAGGATGGCCGGATCGATGCCTGGAAGGTTCTGTCCGCCGCCGAAGCCTCGAAGGAGGCGGTCCGCGCGATGGTGGCCGGTGACGATGTCGCGCTGCAACTGGTGATGGTCAACGCCGCCGATCTCAAGGCGATCGGGATCAATCCGCAACTCGCGGTGAAGCTGCTGGAAGCGTCGGCGGACGCCGGCAAGAAGGCGAAGGCGATCCTCGCCAAGAGCCGTTCGTTGAACGCGCAATCCAAGTGGGTGCGGTTCGATGCCCAGATGCCCAGCACCATTCCGGAGGACGACGAGAAGGCGACCGGCGACGTGCAGGTCTACGAGAACTCGATGGCGATCATCGAGTCGCAGGGGAAGTTTCTCGGCGTGCAGATCGGCGAGATGATCCGGATCGGCGAAGTCTGGAAGCTGACCCAAGTTCCACAACCGATCGAAGAGAACGGCGTCCACGTGACCGCCGGCGGGGTGTTGATGCAGCCGCTGATGTCGGCCGGCGGCGGACCATCAGGCACGGGCACGTCCCCCGAAGTCGAGAAGCTGTTGCTGGAGCTGCAATCCATCGAACAGGGTTTGATGAAACCGAACGCGGACCGCGTCGCCGTCAAAACATTGATGGGACGGCGCGCCGATCTGCTGCGCCGCGCGATCGAACTCGCCGAAACCGACGATGAAAAACTGCTGCTCACGAAGCAGATGATCGACGGCTACGCCCTGGCGGCGCAAATGGGAACCTTCCCGGACGGGGCGGCCGATTTGCGGGCGATGGAACTGGACCTGCGCCGTCGCAGTCCCAAGTCGGCGCTGGTGCCGTATGTGTCGTACCGGCGCATCCAGGCGCAGTACTACGTCGACCTGCAGACGGCGGAAAAGGACAAGGCGGCGGATGTTCAAAAGGAATGGATCAAGGGGATGGAGGACTTCCTGAAGGAGTTCGCCGAGTCCGAGGATGCCGCCGATGCGATGCTGCTGCTGGCCCATCACGAGGAATTGAGCGGCCGCGCCAAGGAAGCGTCCGAATGGTATCAGCGTCTGGCCAGGGACCGGGCCAAGACCGATTCGGGCCTGCGCGCCACCGGGGCGTTGCGGAGGTTGGATCTGAAGGGCAAGCCGCTGGTGCTGAACGGTCCGGGTGTGGACGCGGGTGTCGTCGACATTCGCAGCTACCGGGGCAAGACGGTGCTGGTCGTGTTCTGGGCGAGTGAGTACCGGGTTTGCGAGGAAGACCTGCCGCAACTGCGGGCACTCTATCAGGAGTATCGGACCAAGGGGTTCGAGATCCTGGGGGTCTGTTTGGACTCGCAGAAAGAGACCGTCAAGCCATATCTGACACAGCATCGGATGACCTGGGCGCAGATCTACCAGCCGGGTGGCTTGAACGCCCCCGCGGCCATGAACTACGGCATCGTCTCATTGCCCACGATGTTCCTGGTGAATGCGGAGGGGGTCGTCGTCAGCCGCAACGCGACAGTGCAGGACGTCAAGACACTCTTCGCCGGCAAGTGATGCGGAGCGGATAAAGCGCGGTGCAATTTCCATTTCGAAGAGTTGGTCTCGGTGTTCAAGTAGCCCGCAGCGTGAGTTTTAACGTTGCGCTGTTTTGGATTTACGCCCCAACGGGGCAGCCCTAAGTTAGCCCAGGGCAAGCGACCATCGGGAGCGCCGCCCTGGGTAGCGACCGTCACAG
>JAYTIB010000774.1:0-8563 GCA_043732205.1 Schlesneria sp.
CAGCCGTTGGATGCGCTGCATTTGGCTTCGGCCGTCGAAGCTCAAGCCGATTTCTTCTGTACCTGCGACGACCGCTTCCTGAAGAAGGCTCGGTTGCTCAACACACTGCCGACCAAAGTCGTTTCGCCACTCGAACTGGTATCGGAGATTCAACCATGACGATCCCACTCAAGCCGCTCAGCGAAGTGAATCACCAAGCCATCCGATTGCTGTCCGAGCAAATCGGCGTGGTCGACACGTTTCGGTTCGTCAACCAATTCACGACGGGGCACGGCAACTACACCGAGGAGCGGGCGGCGATGTTTGGCCACCTGACCCTTGATGAGATTATTTCTGCCATCGAGAAGAAGAGGTCCGACGCGCGTCCAGACCCGGCCGCGCCCCAGCCAGCGGGTTAGGATCGGCGCATCAATAACTGTCGCAATTTGGTGAAAGTCACCCGTAGCACGGACGCCTCGTCCGTGCGGAAAAACGGGGCCAACATTGAAAAGGGGCCGCACGGACGAGGCGTCCGTGCTACGACAGTCATTGGTGCGCCGATCCTTAGCCAACTCAACCGACGGTTCCGATGGTCGTCATGGTGCCGAGGGTCATGTGGATCTGCTGTTCCACCATCGTGCGGTACTTGCCCCCCATCGACATCAGTTCCGTGTGAGTCCCCGTCTGGCTGATGCGGCCGTTTTCCATGACGATGATCAGGTCGGCGCTGGCGATGGTGCTCAGGCGGTGGGCGATGACGACGCTGGTCCGGCCGTGCATCAATGTGCCGAGGCTTTGTTGGATCAGACGCTCGCTCTCGGTGTCGAGGTTGCTCGTCGCTTCGTCGAGAATTAGCAGTTTGGGGTCGGCGAGGATGGCGCGCGCGATCGCCAGACGTTGGCGCTGTCCGCCACTCAAACGGACGCCCCGTTCGCCGATTACGGTTTGCAGGCCGTCGGTGAAGCGGTTGATGAACTCGGTGGCGTTCGCCGCTTCGGCTGCCGCGCGGATCTCGGCTTCGGTTGCGTCGCGCCGGGCGTAGGCGATGTTCTGGCGGATCGTGCCGTCGAACAGGAAGACATCCTGTTCGACCACGCCGAGCAGCGAGCGAAACGATTCGACATCGAAGTCGCGCAGGTCGCGGCCGTCGAGTGTCACCCGGCCTGACGTGGGATCATAGAACCTCGCGACCAGATTGCTGAGCGTCGTCTTGCCCGCACCGCTCGGTCCGACGAGGGCCACCGTTTGTCCGGCCCTGATGCTCAGGTTGACGCCGTTCAACGCGGGGATCTCGGTGCCGGGGTAGGTGAAGGAGACGCCTTCAAACGCGATGTCCCCGGCCACCTGCCGCTTGTCGACGTGGAGGGAGTTCGATGACGACGGCATTTCGCGCGGTTCGGCGAGCAGATCGAGGACGCGGTCCAAGCCGCTGAGGCTGTTCTGAAACTGCGTCGCGCTCGAAGCGAGTGTCGCGAGCGGTTCCAACAGCAGCAGCAGGTAGACCAGGAACATCATCAGATCGCCAACGGTCATGTGCCCTTCGAGCACGCGCCAGCCGCCGTAGAACAGCAGCGCGGCGCTGGCCATCGGGATCAGGGCTTCCCACACCATCTCGACGATCCGCATCCACCACCAGGCGTACAGTTCCTGCCGGGCCATCAGGTTGTTCTCGGTGGTGAACCGCGCCGCCTCGCGCTTTTGGCGGCTGAAGGCGCGGACGATGCGCATGCCAGCGAACGTTTCCGTCGCCGATGCGTCGATCTGCTCCCGCTGCTTCCGAATCACGCGAAACTGCGGCCGTATCCGGTTGATCCATGCGCGGTGCGTCAGGAAGACCGCCGGCAACAGGACGATCGCCCCCAGCAGCAACGTCCAATCGACCCACGCGAGAATCGCGAGGCTGCCGACAAGTTGAATGATCGCCCGCCACGGATTGAACAGCATCCCAAACACCAGCTCTCCGACGCTGCCGCCATCCTCGCGCAGGATCGACGCGACGCCGCCCGAGCGAAGCTCCTGAACGCGATGCAGCGGCAACCGGACCGCATGTTCAAAGACCCGGCGGCGCAGGTTCAACTGGATCTGTTTTGAGATCCGGGTCGCGTACCAGCGGCCCCAGATGTGAACCAGGATCTTCAGCACCGTCACGACAAACACGGCCAGCACCGTGACCAGCAATAGCGACTTCGGATCGGCCAGCGCGGGATAGAGCTTGTGCCAGAACTCGGGCAACGGTCGGCCGCTGAGTCCATAGTCGATGATGAACTTGGTCCCCGCCGGCGGCAGCAATCCCAGCACGGTGGAGATCGTCACCGAGACCAGGATCGCGATCACCGCCCCGCGAAACGGTACGAGCAGTTGCAGGAATTGCCCGGCAAGCTGCCGCGACGATCGGACGCGATCTTTGGGAAGCCGCGCGTGGCCGCTGCCGTGCATCGAGCCGCCGCCCGCCAATTCCTTGCGGCGCAGCTTCCCGCGATACAGTTCAAACCGCGACCGGCTGGAGCCAGACTGCGAACCACCGGCCGGTGCCGAATTCGCGGGCGGGGCTGGTTTCCCCGCTGATTCCCCTGAGTGTGTGTGCATGCCGCATTCTAGCGCGACACGGTGATCGCGCGAAACCACACCGGACCGAACCGGCCGGGAAATCGCAGATTCAGGAACAATTGAATTGACACTCAATGCATCGCGTCGCACTCTGTCGCCCGGCTACTCGTGGGACGCGATCCAATGTCTTCGCTTGAGGTCGAAATGGATGCAATCAATCCCGTATTACTCCGGGGCAGCTTGGAGCTGATGGTCTTGTCGACGCTGTCCGGCGGCAAGAAGTACGGGTTGGAAACGTGCCCCACGTTGTTCAACAGGCGGACGAGTTTGCCGGTTCCTGTCTCGGTTCCAACGTTCCCCTCTTTCACATCACACCACTTCAGTTCACATCACAAGTCGACGGGAGCCTGCCATGCCAGAGCAAGAGTTTGAGATGTATCTGTCGATCCTGAGCCGGTTGCTGCGGCTCAGTCCGGTTCAGAAGGACGCGATTTCGGATGAGCTGCGCGATCATCTGGAGCAGCGGTTGACGGATCTGCTCCAGTCGGGGATGTCGCGTGATGACGCCATCAGAAAGGCGATGGACGAGTTCGGTGACGTGACCGGCCTGGCACTCGATCTGACCAGGGTTTCGCGGACACCGCTCCGCAAAGTCATCGTGCGATCCACTGTGACAGCCTCTGTGGCGGCGGTGGCGATCGTCTGTTGGGTCGCGTTGTTCGCGCCGGAACACAGGCTCGCCGCGCCGCCGGTGGTCCACGCTCAGCAAGAGCGACCGGCCGGCGCGGGGATCAAGAAGGCGGACGAGCCGGCCGTTGGCAAGGAAGGCAAGAAGCCCGATGCGCCGTCGCCGTTGTTGGCGTTGCTGAGCGATGAAGAGCTGTTTCCCGAGTTCCTGACCAAGAAGACGGATGTCAACTTCGCCGACAACCCGCTCACCGAAGCTTGTGAGTACCTCTCTGAAACGAACAACGTTCCCGTGCTGATCCATAAGTCGGCATTGCAGGACGAGGGGATTGCTCTCGATACGCCGATCACCCTGCAACTCACGGGGCTCACGTTTGAAGAGGTGCTCAATCATCTCACGCGACCGATGGGCTTGGCATGGGAGGTCGAGGACGGACTGATGAGAATCACCACGCCCGGTCATGTCCGGTACCAGACGCGGCATTTTGATTTGCATGCGCTGACGAAACGCGGGCACTCGATGTCGGCGTTGCTGGAGTTTCTGCGACTGGCGGCCATTGGCTGGAAGGACGTTGACGGGAATGGAAACGGGACAATCGCGGTGATTGGTGACTCGGTCGTGGTGCGGCAGACCTTTCATCACCAGCGGCGCATCGCCCGGGCTCTCGCCGCCATCGAGCAACAGGCGCCGATGACGGCACTGGACACCTGCACCGGTCGGAAACGGCTGCTGCAATCACTGCTGCGCCATCCGAGTGAAGTTGTTTTTTTGGAGACCCCGCTCACCGTAGCGCTGCATTACCTTTCTGACAAGCACGCGATCCCGATCCTGATCGACATTGTCGCCCTCGAAGGTGAAGGGATCGCCCGCGACACACCGGTCACGTTGACTCTCGCAAAACCCCGCTTGGGACCACTGTTGGATCTGCTGCTCGACGAACTCGGTTTGACGTACCAGCTCCGCGACGGGGTGATCCGCGTGACAACGGTCAACGCCGCCGCAAACGACATGGCGTGGATCGTCTACAACGTCCACGATCTCGCCGATACCGGCGAGTCGCTCGATGAACTCTCCCAAGCGATTCAAAGCACGACCAGCGGCCCCTGGCAGAACGTGAACGGCGAGGGTGGGGACTTGGTGTGGTTGGAGGTTGGCGGCTGCCTGTTGGTGAAACAGACCGACAAAGTTCAGGGGGAGATTCAGACTTTGATCGAGCAGTTGCGTCGATCCAGAAAGGATCGCGTGCCGGACGGCAACAAGCCGGCCACATCCCCGAAGATGGTCACGAAGAGTTACCGAATGCCCAAAGAGATTGCGACCGATCTGCATGCCTCCCTGCCACAGCTTGTCGCACCGTCGAGTTGGAAGCCGGTCGACGGCCAAATGCCAACGATCGCCGTGGTGGCAGCAGTCCCCCAGATGGAAGTGGTCGACGGAGCGGTATCGGGGGGAACGCACGAAATTCGAGTCCTGAATCCACCGAAGGAGGCACCCAAGGGAGACACCAAGCCGGGTACGCCGACCACTCCATCGGTGCAAAGCATCGTGGTCCGCCCGAGATCCACGCTGGTGATCCGTCAGACGCCGGACGTCCATCGCGAGATCCAAAAGTTTCTGACGAATCTCGGTCTGCCGATCGAAACCGGCGAGCTGGATGGTCGTGGTTCTCCGGGCGTCGGCGGCGCGGCCTTCGGTGGCTGCTTCTTCTAACGTCTGCTTGAACGCAGGGCAGGCCTTTGGCTTGCCCGTCTTCCATCAGCGATCCCGGGTGTCGACAGTGCGTAGACTGCCCGCCGTTATTCAGTATCGTGACGAGACTGCAAGTTTATTGGGCGTGGGCGTTCTGAAGTGAACGCGGAGGAACGATGACCACCAACGATTCCGTATCGCCAGAGGCCGCTGAGCCGGCGGTGACGCCGATGCGGAAACCGCGCCCCAATCATCAGCGCACTCTGCAGATTCTGCGATCGATGACGCCGCAGCAGAAACTCGCGGAAGTGTTCAAGTTGAACGAGCGGACGATCCGACTCTTCCGGATCGGGCTGCGCCGGCGGTTCCCCGATCTGGACGATGCCGCGTTTGAAAAGCTCTATCTGAAAATGCGGGAGCGATGTCACAACAGGAACTACTGACGCACGTCGTCGCCACGCTGCACGACTTGGGCATCGAGTTCATGCTGAGCGGCTCGTATGCCTCAAGCCTCCACGGTGAAGCCCGGGCCACGCATGACATCGATCTGGTTGCCAGACTGACACTCAGTGACGTCCAACCGCTGATCAAGGCGTTTCACAACGAACGCTTCTACCTGAGCGAGTCGGCGGTCACTGAGGCGGTTCGTTCGAAGCGCATGTTCAACCTGTTGGAAGCGGCCACGGGTGACAAGGTCGATTTTTGGCTGCTGACCGATACTCCCTTTGACCAGTCCCGTTTCGCCCGGCGACAGCGGATCGACATTGATGACCAGCCTGTCGAAGTGAGTTCACCCGAGGACACGATGCTCATGAAGCTCCTCTGGTGCCGGCAATCCGGCGGCAGCGAGAAACAGTTCAACGACGTGCTGCGAGTTTACGAACTTCAGGCGGGGGCGCTTGACGAGAACTATCTGCAAGAGTGGGTTCGTGCCTTGGGAATCGAAGAACTCTGGCAGCGAGTGATCGCCGAAGCCGAGCCGATCATCCCGCCGGACGAAACGCTGGATTGAGGCTGTCACGAAGCTGCCGAAGCGTCTGCAACAGGGTTCCTTTGGTCACTTCTGTTCCGAAGGGATCGAAGGGATCGAAGGGACGAAAAGGACCAAAGGTCACTGACAACCACAATGTCCGAAGCCCGAGCCCCCGACGAAGAGTGGTCTCCGGGGGGCTCGGGCTTCGATGTTCTTCGTGGAGGCTGTCTCGCATCCCTCGCTGACGCGGCGGGTTACTGTTGGGCGAACTCCGGGCGGCGGCGGCCGAGTTGTTCTTTCAGGCGGTTGACGATGCTCGAATGCATCTGGCTGACGCGCGATTCGGACAGGCCGAGTGTCGTGCCGATTTCCTTCATCGTCAGTTCCTCGTAGTAATAGAGGATGATGATCAGGCGTTCGTTGCGGTTGAGGCCCTTGGTCACGAGCTTCATCACGTCGCGTTTTTGAATGGCGCGTGTCGGGTCTTCGCCCTTGGAGTCCTCAATGATGTCGATCTCGCGGACATCCTTGTAGCTGTCGGTCTCGTACCACTTCTTGTTGAGGCTGACGAGGTTGACGGCGCTGGCTTCAGTTTTCAGCTTCTCGTATTCCTCGACCGGAATCCCCATCTTGCGGGAGACTTCCAGATCGGTGGGTGGGCGGCCGAATTCGGCTTCGGCTTCCTTGCGCGCCGCCTCGAGTTTGCTGGCCTTGCTGCGGACCAGCCGCGGCACCCAGTCCATCGTCCTCAGTTCGTCGAGCATCGCGCCGCGGATTCGCGGGACGCAATAGGTTTCGAACTTGACCCCGCGGTCCAGGTCGAATGCCTCAATCGCATCGATCAGTCCGAAGACCCCCGCCGAGATCAGGTCGTTCAGGTCGACCCCGTCCGGCAGCTTGGACCAGACCCGTTCCGCGTTGTAGCGGACCAGGGGCAGGAACCGTTCGATGAGTTTGTTGCGCAACGACTGGTTCGTTTGATCGCATTTGAAATCAGCCCAAATCTGGGCGATATCTTCTTCGGAAACCTTCGTGACCATCCAACCCTCCATGGTTGTCAGTGCATCGTCGGCCGGGCGGTCCCGGTCCGCGAAGATGACGTCGTTGCCGTCAGATGATTAACCGCTGCCGGCGGCTCGTTGGGACTTGCGTCCCGGTCATTCAAATGCCTCTTGCCACAGTGTCCCGCACAACAGTCCCAGACCGTAGACCACGATCAGCGACAGCAGTGCGGCACGCAGGGTGGCGTCGAAGCCCACCGAGTAAAACTCTCCACGAACAATCGTCACCACGAAACTGATCAAGGCCCAACGCCAGGCAGATTGTCGCGCCATGTCCGGTTCCATCCTGACGGCGGCCTGTCTGTCGTCGTGGCGCAAGTGGCAACCACCACGGGCAGAGTTCCGCTCCATCAGTATCGACCGGGTGCGGCGTCAGGGTTGAACCAATTCACTCTATTTCTCCTGGATATTCCAACCGGACCGACTTCGAACCAAATCCCAACATTCACACAGTTCTCTTCAAGTCATTCATGCCGGAGTGCGCGCGTTGTGCGGCCTGCCGGCTGTGCAATCTTGGCTCTCCGCCATTCCTGTTGAACAACACACGTGAGCGGCATTGCGCTAGCCGCCGGTCTGCTGGAAATCACCGGCGGCTAGCGCCTTGCCGCTCACTTCACACAACTTTCAACAGCAATGGCGGAGCCCCGCTGCAATCTCTCGATGAAACTTCCCTCGCGCCGTGCCGACACCGTGCGGGTCAGCCGTTGTCCCATCTGTTCCAACGCCTGTTGAGCGGGGCCGGTGGGTGCGATGTCGATCAGCGGGACTCGACGAAACACCGACTGACTCACGGCGGGATCGAACGGGATGAATCCGGCCAGCCCGATGTCGCCGCCGAGAAATGTGCGGGCCGCATGACGCAGCCGGTCCAGTATTTGTTGTGCCTGCTGCGGCGAGTCCGCCTGATTGACGAGCACCGACACCGCCGACGCACCCTCCGCCGCCAGCAGCTTCATCGCGGCGTACGCTTCGGCGACAGCGGTCGGCTCGGGAGTCGTCACGATCAGCGTGCAGTCGGCCGGCGCGGCGAAGCAGCGCGCGGCCGACAAGTCGGCTCCGGTGTCCACGATCAACCAGTCGTGCTGACTCTCAAATGTGGCCATGTCCCGCACGGCGGAGTTTCTCAGCTCGCCCGACGTCAGCAGATGGCTGGCACCGGGAACGATTTGGATTCCGTGCGGACCCGTCAGCAGGATGTCTTTCAGATCGCGCGTTCCGGCCGCGACATGTTCGAAGTTCCAGTAACCATTTTGACCGCAGAGCAATCCCAGGCTGCCGGTCCCCTGGCTAACATCCAGCAGTCCGGCCGACACTCCCTGCCGTGCGAATGCGATCGCCAGATTCAGCGCGATGACACTCTTGCCAACCCCCCCCTTGCCACTGACGACCGTCAGCGACCGGCAGACGCGCGACGGTTGGTCCGTCGTCGGTCGCGCCGGCACTCTTCGCAGTGCGACCAACGCTCGCAGTTCGCGAGCCTGGTCACCGACTGAGCGGTCTCTGAGAGTGGCTGTTGTCAACGGCATTCGAAGTGGTCTTGAATCAAGAGTGCGGAGTGATTGCTTGGGATGAACAAAGGTCCGAGTAAGCGTCTGGCTAATGTCAATTTGTTATTGGCTATTGGCT